>CAJOMK010000079.1 GCA_905235495.1 uncultured Methanobrevibacter sp. | reverse complement strand
TGTAGTTGATTTCGGCATATTTGTGGATATTGGAGTCCATCAGGACGGATTGGTTCATAAGTCTCAAATAACCGATACACAATTCGTAAAGCATCCCCTTGATTTTGTAAGCGTAGGGGATATCATAGATGTAAAGGTTCTTGATGTTGATGTGGCACGTCATAGAATTCAATTGTCTATGATCATTTAAAAAAAATCAAAATAGAAATAGATAGGAATAGTTGGAAGGAATTGTGGATATAAATGCTATAATTACTTCCAAAGTCTATTGTAAATACGTTGGGAAGCATTTCCATCTTCGATATTGCAGAATCTATCATAGAATTCATCATATCTTTCATTATACTCTTTTTCAATGGCGTCTATATTGGAAATAGCTTCAACAACTTCATCATTGTTTTTCAATAAAGGACCTGGGACTTCTGTATTGATATCAATGTAGAATCCTCTTAAGACATTTTCATATTTTTCCAAATCATAGGTGTAGAACAAAATAGGCCTTCTAAGATTTGCAAAGTCGAAGAATACGCTTGAATAATCTGTAATCATTATATCGCTAATCAAATACAGCTCTGCAATGTCTTCATAATCACTTACATTGAATGCAAAATCCTCACATCCTGAAAGGTCAATATTGTCAGCAATGAAATAATGAAGCCTTAGAAGAACAATGTAGTCATCCTGGAATTCTTCCTTCAATCTGTTAAGATCCAATTGAAGATTGAATTTCACACTAGCAGTATCATAATATTCATCATCTCTCCAGGTAGGTGCATAAAGAATGATTTTTTTGTCCTTAGGTAGTTTCAAGGTTTCCCTGATTCTTAGAACATCCTCACTGCTTGCATTGTATAAAATATCATTTCTTGGATATCCGCTTTCAATTATTTCCCCTTCATATGCAAATGCAGACCTTAAAATATCTGTAGTGTATGGATTTGGAGAAATCATGTAATCCCATTCACTGGAATCCTTTCTGTATGCATGTTTACTGCGTGGATTGTCCAAATAAAGGTTGGCCTGATCGAATCCAAGTCTTTTAAGTGGGGTTCCATGCCAAGTGCAGACATATATTTGGTCTTCCTTTTTAATTATCCTTTTTGGATGCCTTGTATTGAATATCACATATTCGCTTTGAGCCAAATGCTTATAATAAGCCATACTGAATCTCTTGACTGTCTTTGGATTTCCAGGTATCTTTATGCCTTTCTTGTTCAATACCCAAACGAATTCAAATTCATCCTTATGATTCTTGTATAGATATTCATAAATGTATTTAGGGCTGTCAGAGTAATATTTGCCATAAAAACTTTCAAAAAGCAACTTTTTAGGAACAGTCGGTTTCTTGTTGTAAAGCTTTCTATAGATTAGGGCCTTGAATCTCCAACGCTGAAGCAATATTTTCTTGAAATGCTTTTTATGAGACCTTAACTGGATGAATTTTTTAAGCTTTGACTTATCTCCGCTCTGCAATGTTTGAATTTCTCTTCTTTTGTAACGGTTGTAGTTTTCAGTATTGAAATCCTTGGAGATGTCCTTCATCACTTCAAAATTCTCACCTCTCCATTCCTCATCCTCACTGAGCAAGAACTTTCTTGCGAATTTCTTGAAATAGAACCTTAGGAATTTTATTGTGACCCTTTCTCTAAGCAAGGTATACTTTTCCAAATCAGTAGGATTGTCACTTTCCTCGATTAAATAATCAAGACGATCTATGACATTATAATAGGCATCAGCATACATCAAAAATCTATTCCCCACCTCTTCCTGATTAAGTGATGGTGAATTGATAGGGTCATCCCTAAGTCTTTTTAAGTATACTGCATCCTCAACACCGATAAATGAAGTGGACCTTTCAAAAATAGTCAATATAAAATTATAGTCAGCGAAATGACAGTTATCTTCCTCAAATCTCAAATCTCCAACAATATCCCTTTTCATAAGAGAATGCAAAGAAGATAAAACTTCCAAACGAGTTGTCTTTGTATCTACAAGGAACTTTATGCAATATTCCAAATCAGTTTCATCTTTTTTGAGAAGTTGGCTTTGTCTTTTAATGATTCTTGCCTCTTCAACTCTATCCTTGATAAAAGCAGTATTGGCCCTTTCAGCATTGATGAAATCAGCATCAGTCTTATGAGCAACTTCAATTAGCTTTTCCAAAGCATTTGAGTATAGATAATCATCACTATCGATGAAATAGACATATTTACCGGTAGCTAAATTCAGGCCTTCATTTCTGGCCTTTCCAACACCTATCCTTTCATCGAATTGCTTTAAAATTAGATTCAGCTTATCATCATATCCCTTGAGAAGATTGCTGATATCCTCCTCATTGCCGTTTATTATCAAAATGACTTCTGTATTTTCCATCACTTGCTCAGATAAACTATCCAAACAATCTTTCAGATATCTTACTGGCCTATCAAAAGGTACTATGATGCTTAAAAATGTCATGGAAACAACTCAAAATTAAAATTGTTAAGTAAATAGATTATTTTAATCCAATAAGCTCAATATAAGAGTACTTAATTAAAATAACTATGATTTTATATCTATATTTAATTTAAATACTATATAAGCTTTTTTAGATATCAAAGTGTTCAGATAAAAAAATAATTATTCAGAATTTCAAAAAAATATAAGTCAAAATTAGTAATCTTAACAAAATATTCAAAAAATTTAAGTCAAAATAGTAATAAGGTAGAATATTCAAAAAGAGTTTTACAAAGTTATATATATAATAATAAATAGAGTAAATGCTGTATAAATAATAAATAATTGTTTTAAAATTTATTTTGATTATTGTATTCATTTTCAGGCGATTGTATGGGTAATTTAATTTTTAAAGAAAAAATATTTGTAACAAGGCCACTCCTGCCTCCTTTAAAGGAGTATCAGAAAAAGTTAGAGGAGATTTGGGATAATCAATGGTTAACCAATTATGGGCCTTTGGAACATGAATTTCAAACCAGCTTGAAAAATATTTTTAATGCAAAAAATGTAGAATTGTTTTCAAATGGACATACTTCCCTCGATTTAGCTTTAAAGGCATTAGATCTTGAAGGAGAAGTGATCACTACTCCATTCACATTTGCATCAACCACCCAAGCAATCATTGAAAATAATCTAAAACCTGTCTTCGCAGATGTGGATGAGGAATATTACAACATCAATCCTGAAAACATCGAATCCCTAATTACCGAAGATACTTGTGCGATAATGCCTGTTCATGTCTTTGGAAATCCCTGTGAAGTGGAGAAGATAGAGAGAATTGCAAAGGAACATGACCTAAAAGTCATTTATGATGCAGCTCATGCATTTGGCGTTAAGATAGGCAAAAATCCTATTGTGAAATATGGGGATATGAGCATGCTCAGTTTCCATGCCACCAAAGTGTTAAATACCATTGAAGGAGGAGCTTTGATATTTGATGATGATGAATTAAGCTACAAATTAAAGGCATTGAAGAATTTCGGAATTACCCCAGACAAGGAAGAAGTTAGATTCTTAGGTAAAAACGGTAAGATGAATGAGTTTGAAGCTGCAATGGGATTATGTAATCTAAACAATCTTGAACATGTCATTCATGAAAGATCCCTAATTTATAATCACTACTTGGAATGTCTTGAAGATTTGGAAGATGCAGGAGACTTGAAGGTCATCAGACCTCAAAGGAATGTTGAATACAATTATGCTTACTTTACAATAAAATTAAATGGTATAGAGGAAAGGGATTATCTAATGGATAAATTGGCTGAATACAATGTATTTGCTAAAAAATACTTCTATCCTCCATGCAATGAGTTTCCAGCCTATGACTTTGAAAAAAATACTCCAATAGCTAAAGATATAAGCGATTCCATCCTTTCATTGCCTATGTACTATGGATTAAGCTTAGAAGATGTAGGTCAAATCTGTGAAATAATTAAATTGGAATTAAAAAATTATGAATAGTTTATTTTAGATTAATTTATTTATGAAAATTAGAAGAATAGATGATTTTTTAAGATTTATTTTTTTTAAAAAATTTAAACTAAGATATGATTTTTTTTTAAAATTATCAACCCATAAATTCTATAGAAGAGAATGATACAATGAAAAACGTGTTAGTATTCCCATGCGGTGCAGAAATAGGACTGGAAATCCATAATGCACTAAAATACAGCAAAGACTTTAATTTGTTTGGTGGATCCAGTGTAAATGACCATGGAAAATACGTTTATAAGAATTATATAGACAATATTCCTTTTATAGAAGATGAGAACCTATTGGATTGTTTAAATGATATCATAGAAAAATACGATATCGACTTGATTTATCCTTCCCACGATGATGTGGTTTTGAAGCTCTCTGAATTGAAGGAGGACTTGAATGCACAAATCATAGTCTCTGATGAGAAAACCTGTGATATATGTCGGTCCAAAAGGAAAACCTATGAATTCTTCAAGGATGAGAAATTCACTCCTAAAGTATATGACATTAAAAAAGAAAGTTTTGATGATGATAATGAATCCAAGCTGGATGAAATCTCCAAAGGCTTGGAGTTTCCTATTTTTTTAAAGCCTGATATCGGCCAAGGTGCTAAAGGAGTAGCTATTGCAAATAGCTTAGATGAATTGAAGCACCATTTCAATGAAAACCCTGATTTGATTCCAGTGGAATATCTGCCTTATGAGGAATATACAATTGACTGTTTTTCATCAAAAGGAGAATTGCTCTACTGTGAAAAAAGAGAAAGAATAAGAATAAAAGATGGAATCAGCGTTAATGCCACTACAATCGAAACAGAAGATGAAGTGAGAGACATTGCTGAAATCATAAACTCAAAATTGTCCTTTGATGGAGCATGGTTTTTCCAATTGAAGAAAGATGTAAATCATGAATATAAATTGTTGGAAATCGCTCCAAGAATTGCAGGAACAATGTCACTGCATAGGAATACTGGAATAAATTTCCCACTTTTGACCTTATACTCCCATTTGGGAATTGATGTGAGCATCATCTCAAACAAGAATAAGTTGACAATTGACAGGGCACTTACAAACAGATTCAATTACGAAATAGATTACAAGCGCGTATATTTGGATTTCGATGATACCGTATTTTTCAAGGGTAGAATCAATACATTCCTCATGATGTTCCTATATCAATGCGTCAATGAGAATAAGGAGATAATCCTTATAACAAAGCATGCAAAGGACATAGAAGAAACCTTAAGGGAATTGAAAATTGACATCAATCTCTTTGATGAAATCATATTGCTCTCTAAGGAAGATGAGAAGATTGATTTTATGGATGATGAAGTTCCATCTATATTCATTGATGACTCATTCAGCGAAAGATTGTCCGTAGCTAAAAATTTGGACATTCCTGTTTTTGATTTGGATGCAGTTGAATCATTGATAGATTGGAAATTATAATTATCTTGGATTTGAATAAAATACAAATTCAAGACTTAATTTAACTATAAACTGCTTTTTTTAAAAAAATAATTTATAATTGCTATCTATACTAAACTAATGGCCTAAAAATGGCTTTTCAACAAATATTTATATTATATAATATACATATCTAATAACATATTAATACTTTATAAAAATTAAAGTACTTTTTGGACGATTTAAGAAAATAACTAAAAAGTTTTATTTAAACAAATTCAATCAAATTTTATAATTTGGGGCATAATATGACTAATTCAAGAAAAATGAGATATTATCTCAACAGAGCCGTTGCAAGAAAAATCAAAGAGATGAACGGCGTATTCTGTAATCTATCAGAGAAAGGAGATAATATCATAGTGAACCTTCTAACAAGGCAATCTCTAAAAGATTCCTCATTGGAGCTCAAGCACAGACTCAGTGAGACAATTTTAGAATATCCGATTGAGGACAAAAGTGCAATAATCCCATTAAAAGATTTGTTTGAGTTTGATAGAAGCGTTTTTGATGTTTATGTTAGATTTGACAGCGAAAATAAAATGAGAGTCAAATTCCACGATAAAAATAAATCATTCAGTGCAGTTTTTGAAAATAAAAGGAAAGCGATTACAAGCTATTCTACAATTAAAAACAATTTATCCTTAAGATTTAAAAGAATATTTTCCTATGATATGATTCAAAAATAGATTCCCTTGAATTGAAAGATGGAAAATTGAGCATAAATGGATTATTGAATTTTGATATGCACGTCAATAACCCAAATGTGAATCTTGAATTTTATTTGAAGATCATTAACAGAACCAATAAGAAGGAATATTGCAAGAGAATCGAATCTGAAAACATTGAAATAGACTTGGATGAATTTTTGGAAACTGTGGATTATGGAAGATATGACCTGTTTTTAATATACGAATTTAATGGTGAAACCACTGAAAAGAGATTGAAGTTTCCTTTCCAGTCCGATGAAAACATAAGTTTAAACGATGAAAGATATCCTTTATTGTTTTACTCAACATTATACAAAAACCTATCATTCAGATTCGATTATGATTATTCAATTACTGATTTTAAGGTTGAAGATGGCAATTTAATCTTAAATGGGGAATTTCTCAACGATTTGGAAGTCTATGATGATATAAATTCACATTACCCGGATTTCCTTGTTGAAATAAAAAATAGGCACAGTGGACAAAGACTTGAAAAGGAAATATTGAAAGATAAAGTGATTGTTCCATTAAGTGAATTGCTGGAAATAGCTGACAAAGGCATCTTTGATTTCTATTTTAAAGCAGCAAACGATTCAGCCAGCCCCAAAAAAAGAATCAGATTCAATCCGAAACTTAAAACACTGAAATTCACCTTAAAGGAAAATAAAAGGGTATTGACAATATACCAAACAATTTATGGAAGATTGTCCTTAAGATTGAAAGAGAAAGACTTGGATATGGACATATCCAGATTGGAAGAGGTGGACAAAAAGGTGTTCATTAAAGGAAGCTACACCGCCTTGAATGAAGACATTGGTGAAGTAAGCAAAGCCACAATCGTAGGTAAAAACAGGTTTGGCAATGAAGAAAATGAATTCCGCCTAGAACTTAAAGGAAATGATTTTGAAGGATTCATAGATGACTTCGATTTTGGAGATTTGGATCTTTTGAATTTGAGAATTGATTTATATCTAAGATTATATGATGGAGATGTATTCTATGAGGATTTAATTGATTTAACAAATCTAAACAATTTCTTTAAGGATGAAGAAAGATACTTAATTAATATTCCTAAGGGGGGTTGCATATACTCCTATTATGCCACAGCAGGAAAACATTCCTTCGGCCTATGGATTACAACAGAACAGACCTTTGAAAAATCATTTGTAATCTCTAAAGGAAGAACAATATACAAAGAGGCATCAAAAGAAAATATCAATGAAAATATGGTCTTCTTTGAAAGTTTCTTTGGAAAGTCTTATGCTGGAAATCCAAAATATATCTATGAAACCATGCTTAAAATGGGATTGGATAAAAAATATACCTTTGTTTGGGCATACACTGGAGAAGATTCAGACATCATTCCTGGAAATCCTATCATCGTAAAGCGTTATGAGGCTGGAGATTATTATAAATATCTTGCACAATCCAAATACTGGATAAACAATATCATTTTCCCAATTCATTACAAAAGGAAAGGAAGTGTCTATCTGCAAACCTGGCATGGTACCCCTTTAAAGAAATTAGGTTTTGACATTACCATTCCAGGACCTGAAGTTGAAGGCAGGGAAAACTTTTATACTGAGTCAAGGAATTGGGATTATCTTATTTCATCCAATGCATATTCCACTGAAATATTTAGGAGAGCATTCAAGTTTGATGAGGAAGTCTTGGAGATGGGGTATCCTATAAATGATATCTTCTTTAGAAAAAATGATAAGGTGATAAGTGAAATTAAGGATAGATTAGATATTCCTAAAGACAAGAAAATCATTCTATATGCTCCTACATGGAAAGATGATGAGCAGAATGACTCTTGGGATCACTATTTCAATCTGGAAATAGATTTGGAAAGACTATATGAGAAGTTTGGTGATACCCATACCATATTGTTGAAGATGCATCATTTGGTATCCGAAAATTTCAATATTGATGATAAGATGAAGGATTTCGCTATTGATCTATCCGATTATGATGATATTCAGGAATTATATATAATATCAGACATCCTGATAACCGACTATTCATCAGTGTTCTTTGATTTTGCTCACTCCAGAAGACCAATTCTCTTCTTTGTACCTGATTTGGAGCATTATGTAAGTGAAGTCAGAGGACTCTATCTGAATATGGAAACAGATATGCCAGGGCCTCTAATCAAGGATAACGATTACCTGATTGAATGCATTGAAAATATAGATGCGGTTGAAAAGGAATATAAGAAAAGATATGACAAGTTCTATGAAAAATTCTGTTCACTCTGCAAAGGCCACTCCAGTGAAGAAATAATCAAAAGGGTTTTTGAGCTTGAAGATGAATAAGAGGAGCAGGATTGATTTATTGTTAATGTTTATTATTTAATTTATTGTTTAATGTTTATTGTTAATTGTTAATGTTTATTGTTTAATGTTGATTATTAATTGATAATGTTGATTGTAATTTGAAAGGAGAAAAAATATGTCATCTGAATATGAATACAAATTATCTGTAGTTGTATTGGTCTACAATACAGAAGAATTTCTTGAAGAGTGCTTGGAATCTCTTGTAAATCAGACACTTGATGATATTGAGATAATTTGTGTGAATGACGAAAGTAAGGACAACAGCTTAAATATTCTAAAGCGCTATGCCAAAAAATATGATAACATCAAAATCATAGATCAAAAGAATACTGGAGGAGCTACTGCCGGTAACAATGGTCTTAAAGAATATATTACCATAATGGATTCAGATGACATTGTAGTTGAAGATGCTTACGAAAAATTGTATAATAAGGCCAAAGAAACCGATTCAGACATTGTAAGTGGAAAGCCATTCAAATATGTTGGGTCATATCAAACACAGCTTGGTACCAGACAGGATATGTGGGATAAGGAAAGAACAGTTGATATTCATAAGGATATAGGGATATTCTATGATGTTTTCTATTGGAATAAGATTTATAGAAGAGAGTTTGTAGAGAAAAATGACATTTACATGATTCCCGGCAAACTTTATGCTGATGCTCCAATGGTGTTCAAGGCGTTCCTAAATGCAGAGAAAATCACCTATATTGAAGATTTCGTTTACTACTGGAGACACAGGTCTGTCAATGAATCAATCACAAAAAGTTTGACTAACTTGAAGAATACTGAAGACAGATTGGATAACTACTATGTCTTGAAGGAATACTTCAAGGATGAGCCAGAACTGTACAATCAAGTCATAAAGTTGTATCTAGAAAGATTCCTATACCCAATAAAGGGAATTTTAGATAATCCCCTATTTAAAGAGGCATATTTGAAGGATTTAAGGAAAATACTCCTTGATATTGATGATGTCGTGGACAATAAATTCACCAACATGAAATATATCCTATACTCCTATCTGATTATCAATGATAAGATAGATGTTTTAGAGGATGTGCTGAAGAATTATGAAGATGTCAAGGACATTTTTGTACAAAATGGCAAAAGCTATTGGAATTTAAGATATTTCAGAAATCCTATAATTGGCATCCCTGATGAAGTATTTGAGATAAGGAAACTTCATAAAAACTTTATAGAACTCCATGATATAGGATTAAAAAATGGTAATTTTTACATTGACATATCTATACTTCCAACATTGAAAATATACAAGGCTAGAGTTAGATTCAATGGTTTGACCCGTAAATATGGTTCAAAGGATGACAATAGCTATCTATTTGATTTGAACGTAAGGGAAGGGAATAGATATGTGGAGAAATTAGTCAATATAAACAGTTATGACATTTACCTAGAAGTGGTCTATGATGGAAAACGTGAAATATTCAGATTAGGATCAAATAATTTTGTTGAAGAGATTAACGAAGATTCATTGGTTGAAGAAGATGAAGCAAGAATTTATTTAACATCTTACAATAACCTATTAATTGTCAATACCAATGTAGATTCTCTCTTGAATATGGATTTGAATGAAGAGAGATTTAAGGTCATTCCAAATATAGATGAAATAAACTACAAGTTAGGTTTCGGATATGGAAAAGAGTCCTATGATGTTTATTTCAAAAGATTAGCTATTGAAAATACTGATAAATTTACCAATGCGCTTGAAATGAAATGGAAATATTCCTTAGAAAAAAATAAGACATATGAAATGTTTGTCAGAATAAAGAAAGAGAAATACCTATTGAAATCCAAGTCCTTTGTAAATTATGAAGACAAAGAAATCGATTATGAAAGTGGAAAGATCAGACTCTTTAAGGATGAGAATGACTATTTGTATATAAGATGGGAATGTGAATGAATAAAATAGGATTATTAATAATGATTTATGATTATTTCAATGATTTAAAAATTAAAAGTTAGGAGATCTAAAATGGTTCCAAAAGTTATGATTATACTAGGAAGTACTTCCGATAAGGATATAGCACTTAAATCAATGAAAATATTGGAAAAACTTCAAATTCCATACAGCTTGAAAGTGGCCTCTGCACATAGGACCCATGACAAGGTAAAGAGACTTGTTATTGATGCCACTAAATTAGGTGTGGAAGTTTTCATAGGAATTGCAGGACTTGCAGCACATTTGCCTGGTGCAATAGCTGCATACACCCACAGACCTGTAATTGGAGTTCCTGTTGACGGTGCAGTTGGAGGACTTGATGCATTGTATGCATGTGTACAGATGCCATTTCCTACAGCAGTGACAACAGTGGGAATCAACAGAGGTGACAACGCTGCAATCCTTGCAGGTGAAATCATTGCAAGCTATGATGATGAGGTTGCACAAAGGATATCCGATTTACGTGTTGAATATCAGGAAAAGGTGGAAACTGGAGAGAAGGAACTTATCGAAAGCCTTGATGGCGAATGCTTCCAGAAAGACTTTTTGGCTGATGAGCAATATGAAAAGATGGAGTTTGAGGAATTGGAGGACACTCCAGATGTGATGATTCTTGCAGGAAGCTACTCCGATATGGAAATAGCTAAAAACGTAGCTATTTTACTTGAAAGAATGCAGATAGAATATACATTGGATTACATTTCTCCAATAAGACATGCAAAGGATTTTGAAAGTCATATGAGCAAAAGAAACAATGCAAAATTGTTCATTGCAATCAGTGGTCTCTCTGCACTTGTTGCAGGATCTGTTGTTGCACTTACTGAAAAGCCTGTAATTGGAGTTCCATGCTCTAAAAAATTGGATGGTCAGGATGCATTGCTTACCATGGCAAATATGCCTCCAGGGGTCCCTGTTGGAACCGTTGGAATAGACAATGGAAAAAATGCTGCAATTGTTGCAGGTGAAATCCTTGCAATCTCTGATGAGAAGATTGAAAAGAACCTTAAATGGATTAAATACAAGAATGCTGACTTATAATTGTTTAAAAAATAATTTGAATCAATAATAATTTAATAAAAATCAAGACACTATATAAAAAGGGATAAAATGAATGAACCTAAAATATCTGTCATACTGCCAATATACAATGTGGAGCCTTATATTGAAGAGTGTTTGGATTCCATATTGAATCAAACAATGATAGATGACATTGAAGTCATTATGGTTGATGACGGCAGCAGTGACGATTCCAGATATACCATAGAGAGGTATGCATTGAATTATGACAACTTCCATGCCTATCATAAGAAAAATGAGGGAAGTGGAATAGCAAGAAATTATGGATTGGAAAAGGCTAATGGAGAATATATTCATTTCTGTGACCCTGATGACTATATTAATCCTGATTTTTATGAAAGGATATATGAATTTGCAAAATCCTCACCAAATGCCGATTTTGTATTTGTAAACAGTTCAAGATTTGGAAATTGGCACATTTGGGAAGGTATCTTATATAAAACCACATT
>CAJOMK010000078.1 GCA_905235495.1 uncultured Methanobrevibacter sp. | reverse complement strand
AAGTATATTGCCTCCAAGAAGATTTGCAAATATCAAACCAATTGTCAATGTTGCCCCCATGAATGCTTGAGCTTCATACTTGTCTTCATCATCCACTATTGAATTAGCTAAATGAACTGAAGCAGGTATGATTATGGCAAAGGTAAGCATCTGCAAGATTACAGAAATATAAATTGCTGTAGTGTCCTGTGCAGTGAAAACAATCAACGCACGAACGACATAGATTGCACTTGCCAAAAGGAATAGCTTTTTAACTGAAACCTTCTCAAGTATCTTATAGAATAAGAACATTGTAGGCAATTCCAGCAAGGCCCCTAATGAATTTGCAGCAGTAACATCAGCTATTCCTCCACAAGGTTTTGGAAGATATTTATCATATAGCAAACGAATATATGATGGAAAATCATGAATAGGGCCACTGCAATAAAAATCAATGTAAACAAAGGATACTTCAATAGAACATTATTTTTAAATCCATCTGATTTGTTTTGTATGTCTACATTGCTTCCATAGTATGGGAGCAAGCAGACTATGAAAATCATATGACTGCAGTAGCTAATGTGAATCCATTTATCACCATCACATCCCTGCCAATGAG
The DNA here is from genome assembly GCA_905235495.1 of uncultured Methanobrevibacter sp. GTDB lineage: Archaea > Methanobacteriota > Methanobacteria > Methanobacteriales > Methanobacteriaceae > Methanobrevibacter. The sequence goes on along the minus strand of CAJOMK010000078.1, from coordinate 6,654 downwards.
GAAAAAGCCAACAATCGCTGAAAATGCCATATATGATAATGATGCGAAACCTCTTGAAATACCGTAATCAGTGTCTACACCATGGTCTCCATAATAAAAAAACACCTGTGTTTAGAAATGGATAAATGGCTCCCACCATTATACCCATAATGGCAAATATGTAAATCACCGAGAAATCTGGAACGAAAAACATGGCTAATGAACATATTATCATAATGCCGCTTAATATTAAAAGAATATTTTTCCAAGAATACTGCTTCTTATCAGCGTATCTGCCGATTAAAGGTTGGACTATAGTGGATACTAACGCTGAAATCCCTATCGTCATGCCTATTTCCGCATAGGAGCATCCTAAACTTTCAAGGAAATAGACTCCTAAACCGAATATTGTCAAATTGAATATTGCATAAAGACAGTACAATAGCCAACAGTATATGTTTATTTTATTTATCTTTGTAGAAAACATGAACTTCACTTTTGCTTGTAAAAAACTCTTTTATGATTATATTGAAAGACCTGAGGAATCCAAATCCCTAAAGTTATAGGTAAATCTGTTTGTTTCAATATCCTCAAATTTTTGTATGGTTATGAAAAGATCATCATCCATATCATCATTGATTTTAAGAACCAATGCACTTAAAACATCCCTATTCAATTTATAAGGTTCATATAAAACAATATTATACTCTCCTTTAGCATATTTTAAAGCTTCCTCCTGCAAACTTTCCAAATCCATCTTCTCATCCATTTTCACATAAATTATATTCTCAGGATACAACATGCTGTACTTAGTGCAGATTGAATCTGTGCCGTCATTACTGTTATTGTTGATTAAAATCAATTGGATATTACTTTCAAAGGAGAAATACTGATTTAAAATTGAATTTATACCCATATCAAGATAATATTCGGCATTACTACATACTACGACTATTGAGAATATTTTGAATTGGTCGATTTTTTTTAAACTCTTCATAATTGTCAGATTCCATAATCTTTTGGACTCTAGTTCTGACATTTAAACTGAGATTATTCATAATCTCCTCATCAGCCAAAACTTCCTTCAAATCCTCTTTTAGAACATTGTAATAATTTTCCTTGAATTTAGGAGATGTTTGGGTGTAACGGGCAAGGATTAAAAAGAGCATCCTATTAGCCAACAACACTTTATATTTGTCATATTTGCCCATTTCCTTAAAAATTTCCCTTTCTTTTTTATAGATATAAACCATGTCCACATAGTTGTTTTCCTTTTCCAAGTATGTTATTGAACCTGCCCTGTTAAGCCTGTAGTAATAGAGGAACTCATTTACAACAAAAATCCTTTTTGCGGTCAAATATGTTTTAATGAAGAACACTTCATCTTCAAATATTAGGTTTACAGGGAATTCTATGGAATTATCCTCTAAAAGGGATTTTTTATACAATTTATTGTACACGTTTACGACAATGTTGTTGGTGAAGGAAGTGGTGTCCTCTGAATTGAAGACTTCCTTATCCAAATTGGTGAAAACCTTTAGATTGTAGTAATCCAAATCATTGTTCACTTCTCCGGTTTCATCATCAAAAATTGAAATCTTGCACATGGCCAAATCCAAGTCATTTTGAACGCATGAGAGGTATAACTTTTCAAACATGTATTCATTTACATAGTCATCACTGTCGACAAATCCTATGTAGTCTCCCTTTGCCTGTTCAATTCCAAAGTTACGTGCAAGGGATACCCCACTGTTTTCAATTGTGAAAACCTTTACTCGAGAATCCTTTTCTGCATATTCCTCTAGAATTTCAAGGGAATTGTCAGTTGATCCATCATTTACACAAATTATTTCAATATCTTCTAAAGTCTGATTTACAAGAGATTCTAAACATTCTGCAAGATATTTAGCAACATTGTAAACCGGAACTATTACTGAAACTTTAATATCTTCCATTTTTTTCACATTCATATTTTTTGAGTTGATTAGAATTTAAAGTCAATGCCTTTCTAAAATCTTATTCAAGCACTTAACTGATTTAATATATGTACATATTAATATTTAAAACATTTAAAAATAAACCATCTAAATTAAAAATAGACAGGAAAAATAATTAAAAAAATTAGTTAAAAAATAATAATGACTATAAAATAGCTAATAAGATTTAAAGCCCTAAATGACTTCAAACCCAATTAACTTTACCTTATTGGATTCCAATTCAGGGTCTTCATCAATAGGTTCAGACAATTTTGTTGTAATGTATTTCTTATTGTCATCTGGGAAGACAGTTGCCATATTAAGCTCATCATTGTCCATGATGACACTTGCAAGGAAGTTTGCACCGCTAGAAATGCCTATTCCCAAACCAAATTCCTGAGCGATTCTCTTGGACATGTTGATTGCATCATAATCATGAATGAGAACAATATCATCTATCAATTCCTCATCAACGATTCCAGGAATGAAATCGTCCCCAATTCCTTCTATCATATGGCTTCCTTCAACCATACCCATCTTAAGAATGGATAAGGTACTTGGTTCCAATGCAAAGACTTTGGCATCAGGATTATAGTCCTTTATTCTTTTACCGACACCCATAAGTGTACCTCCAGTTCCAATACCTGAAACAAAGGCATTCACTTCAGGAAAATCATCGATAATCTCCTGACCAGTGGTGCAATATTGGGCTTAGAAATTCAATTCATTGTCAAACTGTTTTGGCTTGTATGCGCCGATTTCCTCTGCAAAGTCCTCTACAAGTTCAAGAGCCCCCTTGAACCCACCCTCTTCTATGGATACAAGGTGAACTTCTGCACCAAACATTGAATGAGTTTCCTTCTTTCTAAAGAAACCCAATCTGGCATGAATATATGAACCTCATGACCACAGAGAGCACCGATTGCACTAAATGCAATACCGGTATTTCCACTTGTAACCTCTATAATAGGTTGGCCTTCCTTGAGATTGTCTCGTTCTTTTTCCTTTTCAATAATGTATAAAGCTATTCTATCTTTAATACTTCCAGAATAGTTGTAATATTCAAGTTTAGTGAATATGCTTCCTTTTTTACCTTCATATTCATAATCAATTTAATCATTGGTGTATTGCCAACTAATTTTCCAATATCCATAAAATAACATCCAATCAATAATAAAATAATTTAGTAAATAAGTATAACATTATAATTTATGTATTTTACTTATAAAATATTTTTTAAGCATTATTTAAGTTTCAAGATAAAAATTCTAAAAAAGAAGAAAAAATAAAAAATAGAAATAATAAAAGTGAAGACTCAAGTTTTTGAAGCAAGGATAATATTATCCATTTCAGATATTGGAACTTCAATTCTTAAGTTCAATGTTTTGACAAGCCCTTCTATAACTTTTCTTCCACCGGAAATAGATTCATATGTCAATGCAGGAATAAACAGCAATCCTCCTTTTTTGATATGGCTCATGCTTTTTAAAAAGATTTTAGTAATTTCTTCACCTTTAATATCCAGAATGCTGTCATGGATATTGATGAATACAAAATCATATTCTCCATTGACATTGTCGATTTCCAAAGGATGGGCCTGTATAATATTTAAGTCATCAAAGGTCTTATCACTTACAAGTAAAGTGCTTCCGTAAGCCTCAACATCCTCCAATAATGGCTTGATTTCACTATAATCAACAGGGCCCCTATTCTTTTTAAGTGACTTTTCACTTAGAATCAGTGCAAATGCATTCTTTTCAATGTCATGCAGGAAATCAATCTCCTTTTGAATAGTGTAATAATCCTCATTCATTAAATAAATCAAACCGCAACTTGAAAGAAGATCCTTGGTCTTTATAAATGACTTTCCAGGTAAGCTTATATCTTCAAATACTGTTTTGTAATGACTTTTCAAGTTTTTGGTAATTTGATGGATAGAGGTTGACTCGGCAACCAAATCATAAGGAACAATGAAATCCTTTATGACACCTTTCGCAAATAGCCTGTAAGGCATTTTTCTTTTTTGATTAAAGAGTTCTGGCTTTAGATAAGCATCTAATATGCTGTCTGTTTCATGCTGTCCAGAAATCCTATCTAAAAACTCAGGTGCCAATGTACCACCACATGGACGGCAATTGACCTCCACCAAGACAGGCCCGTTTTCATCAATCATATACTCACCATGAACCGGCCCATATTCAATGCCGATTGCATCAGTTACCTTATATGCATACTCAATCATTTCAGCCTCGCCAAGGCTCAACTCATCAACGGTTTCCATAATGTCATAAATGACACTGCCATCGGAAGTCTTGACCTTGGAATATTTCCATATCAAGGTTACCCTGTGTTTGCCTTCCGATGAGACTGTATTTACAATATACTCTTCACCTTCAATGAATTCCTGTATCAGAAGCTCTGTATTCTCCTCTCCAAAGCAGTTGTAGTCATCAAACAATTCATTGATTTTTTTTATCAGATCATCTTTGCTTAAGCATATCTTAACGCTTGAGGAACCTGCACTATAATTTGGCTTTAAGACAACCTTATTGAGATTCTCGCTGTCATAAAATTCAATTGCCTCTTCCACTGAGTTTACCACTTGACCTCTAATAAATCTAAGACCCTTTTCCTTCAATCTCTCTTGCATCTTATCCTTCAAGGTCATTGCTTCAATATTATCATAGGAATTGCATAAAAGGTTTAAGTCATTAGCCAATCTTGTAGCCAAAGCAACACCCTTTTCACTGCCAGGCAATATCAAAATAGGGTTAAATTCCCTAACCATTTCCAAAGTTTCTTCATAGGTGTCCTTTTCTGTGATTAAGGTATAATCCTCAGTGATTAACTTTAAATCTTCTTGTTTATGGTGATCGTAAGTTCTGCCTATTTCATTATCAATGAGTTTTGAATCCAAGACAATAGGATTGTAATTTCTGTCTACAATATCCTGTATAAAATAAATCCCTGTAGACATACATTCTACAATAATTATATTTTCCATCGAAGCACCTTACTGCATATTAGTTAAACTATCTAAATTATTTCCATCTATTAGTTAATCTATCTAATTTTTTTACATCTATTAGTTAAATATATTAAAAACAAATTATATAAATAATCCTATATAAATAATTCTATTATTAGTTAAGTATTAGAATAAGTAAATTTTTGGAGGATTATGATGGAACATCCCAAGGGAATATATGCAATTTCATTTATAGAAATGTGGGAAAGATTTAGCTTTTTTATTTTTTGTGGACTATTGGTACTTTATATGATAGAAGTATTGCATTTTTCAATGCCTTTTTCCAATATCCTTTATGGAATAATAATTGGAGTGGGATACCTACTTCAATTGGTTACAGGACAAATTACAGATACTTATTTTGGAAACAGAAAGTCAATAATAGTCGGTACCCTATTGATGCTCGCTTCCCAATTGATATTTGCATATGATGCAAGCCTATATCATTTAACTGCTGCCGTTCCAGTCCATTCTAACTTTATTTTCAGTTACCCTGAAATCATATTCTTGATTGGTATGGTTTTCATATCATTTGGAAGCAGTTTCCTGAAAGTTAGTACAACTTCCTTCATATCTCTATTTTATAAAGACCAGGGATCCCTTTTGGATGCAGCATATACCCTATTTTTTCAATATTGGCACATTCCTTGCTCCCTTGATTTTAGGTGTGGTTGTTGGAGTGCATGACCCTAGCTTATACCAATATGGATTTATGATAGGTGCAATAGCAAATATCATAGGACTTGTGAGCTATTTAGTGGTTAAGGACAGATATTTATATTCACAAGATGGCAACCCCCTTGGTGTCATCCCTATTTCCAAAGTAATCAAAAGAGAGCATGGAAATGACATGAATAAAAAATTAAGCAAGATAGAAATCGACCGTATAAAGGCAAGTATCATAGTTCTTGTAGTTGTCATAATATTATGTTCAGCCATTGAACAAATCAATACATCAATGCTTATATTGGAAATGAATTATGTTGACAATACCATTCCATTTATCAACTATACTCTAAGCCCTCAAATGTATATAAGTATAAATCCATTGTTTGTTGTGCTACTAAGCCCTATCTTCATAAAAATATTTTCCATACTTGGCAATAGAGATAAGGAACCTTCATCCATTGGTAAAATAAGCATAGGATTGTTTGGCATAGTTTTATCATACATAATTCTTTTAATACCCGCCTATTTTTCAACTGGAAAAATCAACATGCTTTGGATAGTCGTGTTTAACTTTACATTGGTAATAGCTGAGCTCTTTATATCACCAATTGCATTAAGCTTAATTTCAAAATTGGCACCGGTAAAGCATGCTTCCCTAATGATTGGAACATTTTATGCAGCAACTGCAGTATCAGCAATGCTTGCAGGTATCTTTGCAAGTGCATTTCCAGAAAAACCAGGAGTAGTCAATTATCTATTCAATTTCATTCCAATCCCAGATTTAGCATCATTTACGTGGATATTCATCATAATTTCAGGAGTCATTTTCATATTTTGGATTTTATTCAGCAATAGAATTAAAAAGCTTATGCATGGTGTAGAATAGTGCAATATGGAAAAATAGTTAAATCTTAAAAATAGCTAAGACCTGTTAAATTATAGAATAATTAAAACTTAAAAAATAGTTAAGATTATTAAATTAGCAATTAATTAGTAATTTAT
>CAJOMK010000077.1 GCA_905235495.1 uncultured Methanobrevibacter sp. | reverse complement strand
TGTATATGCTTCATAGATTACAGCACTTACATTACCGTCATTTAAAGGTTCTGTAACATATGCAGGACTGGTTGGGTCTGGAGGCACATAATAGGTCATCCATTCAAAGTTATCACATATTCCATGAGCAATCTGATTGGATAATGTATTATTCTCTCTTGGAGTGAACATAAACCTTGAAACACCCCAGTGTCTATTACTGTAGTGGACGTCTACAGCTAAAGGAAAGTTATTATTAATCATATCTGGAACTGCAAACTTTTGAGCTAATTTTTGCCCATTCATCCTACTTGCTGCGAAATCTGTTGCATCAGAACTTACATTGATTTTGTATAAGTAGTAACTGCAGTTCAAACTACCTGCTTTTTCTTTAAAAGCCTGTTCCATTATTTGATGAGCACCTTTTTCTCTTGGATGCACTCCTAAGATATATGCTATTTTAACATCAGAGTCTGTATTACCAAATGGCCCTTCCTTATACACAGTTCCAATTGAATTATTCCCTATTAATGTACTTGGAGCGGTTATCTCCTGATTTCCATCATCATTTGAATTTAAGGCACTTGCTACAAAGAGTATACCAATATTATTACTAAAATTCCTATAACATTCCTAGCCATTTTAGGGTTTTTCTTCATTTCTCTAAAAATAAAGGAAATTCCTTGAGCTATAATTGATAATATTGAAAGTATTATTGCAACTATTGCTGATAATACTCTAAGCAATAAAGTTTGATAATCTACGCTATTTCCTTTATTTGTTCTATTCCTTCCGCTATTATTTCCACTATTATTTCTCCCATTATTTCTTTGGAAAGAGGATTTATTATTGGGGTATAGGGATCCTTTATTTGAGCTTTGTCTGTGTAATGATGGTTTTTTAGTATTTGCCATTTATCCACCCTGTTTGTTTTCATTATTAATTTTTTTGTTTGTTCATTTTCTTAAATGTATTTATTATTTTTTAGTAGGATTTTCTAATTTTTTATTATTTACATAGGCTCTTTTTTTAATTGCTAAAATTTATTAAGTATTAACCATATATACTAGCCTATGGTGAAAAAATTGTATGGTCATTGGCAACTGTATGTTTTGCAATATCCACATTATTAAGTTTAGTTGGTCTTATTTCTGTCATACAGGTTTACTTTGATGTTTCAATTTATTTTGCTAGCTTGTATGCCAGTATATTTGCTGGAACACTAGGTGTTTCAAGCTTATTTTTACCCGCTCTTTTTTCACATTTCGAGAAGAAGAAACTTATACTGGCAGTCTTATTAATTACAGCAGTATGCAATCTTCTTGATATATTTATAACTGATTACTACATTGCGCTGATTTTTAGGATTATCCCTGTGTTTTTCTATCCGGTAGCTGTTAGTTCAGCTTTAACCATTGTTGGAAAAATCAGTCCAAATGATACAAATAAGGTTGTTTTAGGTATTTCAGCTGGAAGTATTTTAGGCCTTTCCATCACTTCCTATTTGGGATTGAGTCATGGATACCAAAGTGCAATGATGTGGTATTGTGCAATAAATCTTGTAGCATTTATCTTAACTTACCTCTTTGTTCCTAATATTGAAGGAAATAAGGGACCTATTGCTTTGCAAGTCAGTCATGCAAAATCCAAATTGTTTTTATTTTCAATCCTCTATGTTTTCTGTATGATTGTGGGAATAAGCATTACTTATAATTACATTCCAACATATTGGCTGAAGTGACTAAGATGAATGCGGAATTCCTATTCATAACACTGCTTTTGATGGGTCTGATTTCCATTGTTGGAACAACTTTGTCAGGTTATTGCATTAAAAAAATGCAAATTGGACAGTTCTATTTTATCCTATTGGATTTGCTACAATAATGTTTATATTGGGAACATTTGTTAGAATGCCGTTTATGGAATTTTGTATTTTAATGATATTTTCTATATTTGACGGGTCTGCATATACTGTTTCACAATATTGGGTTACATCATCTGTTAGGCAATCTCCTGAGTTTGCAAATGGTATTTTCCTTTTGATGTGTAATATGTCCATATTTATTGGAACAATGATTGGTGGTATGATTATAGATGTTATAGATATGACCTACATTTTCTTCGGATCCATATTTATGATGGTTTTAGCTATTCCATTTGTTCTTGTTAGGATTAAAAAAATATCCGAATATTGAATAAGCATTTAATTTTTATTTTATATTTATTTTTATATACAATATTTTTCATTGTGAATTATTAAGAATTCGCTATGGTTTAAGTAAGGTGATTGGATGGTTGTAATAAACAAATCTTTAAAGATTGATTCAAATTCTATTTTCAAATAATTGACATTACAAGGGATATTGTAGCTATTTTAAATGAGATTAATAAAGATGCAGAAACTCAAATTAATAATGGTATTGCTAATATATTTACAAAGCATTCTACAAGTGCCATTACTATAAATGAAAATGAAAAAGGACTTTTAAGAGATTTCGAAAAGGTATTGAAAAATCTTGTCAAAGAAAAAGATAATTATGAGCATGATTTTATAGATAATAATGCAGCATCCCATATTAGGGCATTCTTGCTTGGTTCATCTGAAACCATCCCTATAGTTGATGGAAGATTAGATCTTGGAACTTGGCAATCAATATTCTTTATAGAATTGGATGGCCTTAGAACTAATAGGACAGTTGATTTAACTTTTATAGGCGAATGATTATGTAAATGTTGATGGGATTATAATCACTGTAAATGCTTCCAGCTATAAAATCATAACTGCTCATAAAGAGAAAAGATAGATAATTTTAAAAATATTACAATAAAAAAAAAAAAAATAAAGAAAAATGAATTGAATTCAATTAGAGGAATTCAATTTCAAATGCTATAACTGGATATTCCAATTCAAAGTTTCTAATAACTTCAGGAGCTATTTCACCAAAGAATCCAGTTATCTTATCGCTTTTAGATTCACCACTGACATCAGCCACTCTACCTGGGATGAAACTTGTATTGGTTGAATCACTGATTTCCATGCTGTATCCTAAATTGGAAAGCACACGGGAAACTGTTGATTTTATTTCAGTGAAGTTTGCAGAGCTGTGACAAATCATACCAGCTAATTTTTTAACTTGTCTTGTCTTGTTAGCGGATTTCTCATCCATGTATAAGACGTCACCGATTTCAAAGATTTTTTGTGGGAGATCTTCATGCTTGTTGTCTTCCAAGAATTCCATTAGGCTATTGAGTAAACTGGTTCTAATCATGGTTCCGCTAATGGTAATTGGTTTTGAAACTTGAACATGGTCTATTTCTTCCTGATTCATCTTTTTGTATTGGCTTTCTTCACTGGTTAGCATCAAGCTCATTACTTCTTGGAAACCAAGACCTATCATTACTTCTCTAATGGTTTTTTCACCTTTAAACCAATTGTCTTCATTTGCTACAGTAACGATGTCAGGTAATTTTGCTTCAACTGCATTGATATGATATTGGATGGTAATGTTTTCAACAATATCCACTTCATGCAAGATGTCCACTCTGTAAGGTGGTATGAAAACTTCCAATTCGTTATCATTTAGGATGTTAGCATCAAATCTTGCCTTTTCAAGCAATCCTTTAATGTCTTCTGCAGTTAAATCGGTTCCACCAATGAGTTCATTGGTCAAATCAACATGAACATTTCTTACCTTTGGAGTGAAATTGGGACAGACAATGGTTTCATCATCATAAATGACTTTCATTGATTTAACTTTCCCTCCAACTTCAGCAAAGGAAGCACAGAGGATGTTTAATGATTGTTCAACTGCTCTTTCATCGGTTCCAGTTACATCAACAATAATGTTTGTAGTGTCTTCTTTAAGTTTTGTTAACTCTCCGTTGATAATTGGAGGCATGGATAATACTTGTTCATCCTTATCGATGATAAGAGGATATTTGTCAAATTTTTCAATTAAATGAGCATATTTTTCCCCAGTCTTATGGTTTTTCAAAATTTCTTCTGGGGTCATTTCCTCATCCATTTCAAGAGGAACAAAAGCAGGTTCGTCTTTTGGTGTTGCTATGTATTTGAATGGTCCGCTTACAACATCTCCATTGTGCACACCAATAGCCACTTTCTTACGGTCTCTTCCAATTACCCAGTGCAAGTTTTCTTGGAAATCCATAATGTATTTGATCTTGTCACCTGTGAAATCCACTCCTTCGATTTTTGCAAATCTGATGTAAGGACGAATTTCAGCAACATCTTTACTTACATAAACCTTTTCGCCAGATGGCTCAATTTCATATTTTGGAAGTCCGGTTTCCATTTCTAAAAATCCTTTAAATGATCTTGCTACACCTTCGACAGATAAGTTGTCTGGACGATTAGGGAAGAATTCCACTTTGATTTCCTCATCATTATAATCTTCAATATCACTTGCCATCATAGGTAATGTATTGGTAAGTTCATCTTTTTCCATATCAATACCTAAATCTTTTAAATCTTGATATTTAAATGTAATTACAGGCATTTATTATCTCCTAATACAGTTCAATAATTATATAAGTCTTATTTTGAATTTTTAATATTAATTTAATTTTTAATTTTAATTTTCAATATTAATTTTAATTTTCAATTTTTCAATAATTCTTCAAATAATCTTGCATCATTAAATTATTAAAAAATAGGTTAATATTCTTTAAAATCCGAATATGATTATAAAGAATTTTGATTCACATACAAAGTGCAATGTTCTATGAGGTAACCATGGCATATGTCTTATAACAATGGAATGGCTTATATCCAATAAAAAATGTATTAAAGCTGCTAAAAATCCCACTTTTAATGAAAAGAATACACATGATATGAAAATAAAGTGGAAACATGCTTCTAAAGTTTCATGAACAATCCAAGTTTCTAATACAGAATCTAATGCGCTTGAGAGAATACCTCCAAATATTATGTAGAAGTCTCTTACATAGTCCCAAACTAATCTGCTATGAAATTCATCACTAACAGCAAGTGCAATAGCTACATAAAACCATAATAAATTCATTTTGTCACTTCTCTTATCTAATTTTTATAAATCTAATTTTTGTAAATAACTTATATATTATATTTAATTATGTTAATTATTTATTATATAATTATTGTTTTTTTGAACTTTTTAACTAATTTTTTTAAAAAATTCCTTTTTTTACAACAATATTTAATAAATACTTTTTATAAATATTAAATTAGAATATTTTATTTATTGAAATATATAATTTTTAATAAATTTTAATAAATGCATTTTTTATTAATTATTTTTATTATTTATTAATTTGGAGGAATATTTTGACAAACAAAGAAATTCCTAAAGATTATGACCATAAGAACGAAGAAAAATGGCAGAAAAAATGGGAAGAAGATGAAGTTTATAAATTTATTGGTGATGGAACCAGACCAAGATATATCATAGATACTCCGCCACCTTATCCAACTGGACTCCTTCATATGGGTCACATTTTAAATTGGGCTTATATGGACTTCAATGCAAGATACAGAAGAGAAAATGGCATGGATGTATTGTTCCCACAAGGTTGGGACTGTCATGGTCTTCCAACAGAAGTTAAAGTTGAAGAAACTCATAATATTAAGAAGAATGATGTTACAAGAGCAGAATTTAGAGAGATGTGCACTGAATTGACTACTCATAATATTGAAGCTATGAGAGTTCAAATGCGTTCTGTAGGTTTTTCACAGGATTGGAGCAGAGAATACATTTCCATGACTCCAGAGTACAGAAAAAGAACACAATTATCATTCTTGAAAATGTATGATCAAGGATTGATTTACCAAGGTATTCACCCTGTAAATTGGTGTCCAAGATGTGAAACAGCTATTGCATTTGCTGAAGTGGAATACAGTGACAACACTACATTCTTGAACTATGTAAATTTCCCACCTGCAGATGTTCCAGATGAAATTCTTGCAAATGTTGAAGGAAATTCCTATGTAAGATATGAGGATTTCCCAGACAAGGCTGATGCAAGTGTACCTGGTGTATTGATTGCAACCACTCGTTCTGAACTTATGTCTGCTTGTGTGGCAGTTGTTGTTCACCCTGATGATGAAAGATACAACTCATTACTCGGCAAATATGTTGAAGTTCCTTTATCAGGTCAAAAGGTTAAGATTATTGCTGATGAAGAGGTAGATATGGAATACGGTACTGGTGCAGTAATGATTTGTACTTTTGGGGATAAAACTGACGTTGCTTGGGTAAACAAATATGACCTTGATGTTATTGAAGCTATTTCTGAACAAGGAATACTCACTGAAGCCGCTGGAAGATATGAAGGTATGGAACTTCCTGATGCTAAAAAGCAAACCATAGAAGACTTGAAATCTGAAGGTTATCTAACTAAACAAGAGGAAGTTGACCAAAATGTAGGGCAATGTTGGAGATGTAAGACCCCTATCGAAATTTTGGTTAAAAAACAATGGTTTGTAGCGGTTACCAAAATGATTGATGAAAGTAAAAAGGCTTCAAATGAAATGCGTTGGGTTCCAGAACATATGGAAAGCCGTTTATTAAATTGGGCAGATTCTATGGAATGGGATTGGTGTATTTCAAGACAAAGATTATTTGCAACTCCTATACCTGTTTGGTATTGTAAGGAATGTGGTAAGGTCATGTTACCTGATGAAGACCAATTGCCGATAGACCCTACAGTTGACAAGCCTAAACATGCATGTGAATGCGGATGCACTGAATTCATTGGTGAAGAGGATGTATTGGACACTTGGATGGACAGTTCAATTTCTCCATTGTCTGTTGCAAACTGGCCAAATACTGGTTGGGAAGATATTTTCCCATCAAGCATTCGTCCACAAGGACACGATATTATAAGGACTTGGGCGTTCTATACAACTCTTAGATGTTTAGCTTTAACCGGTCAAAAACCATTTGATGACATTGTAATCAATGGTATGGTATTCGGTGAAGACGGTTATAAAATGAGTAAATCCCGTGGAAATGTAACCGGTCCTGAAGAAGTAATTGCTGAATATGGTGCAGATCCTTTAAGATTATGGGCTGCAAACAGTGTACCTGGTTCTGATGTTGCGTTTGATTGGAAAAACATCAAGCATGGCTATAAATTCATTAGAAAATTCTGGAATGCATTCAGATTTATCAGTATGCACATCTTCTATGAAGAGTCTGAAAAGGCTTTAAGTGGAGATATTGAAGCTATTAAAGCAAACTTAAATCCAATGGATACCTGGATTTTTGCAAAACTCAACAAGGTCAATAAGATTGTTGATGAAGCATTCTATGATTATAATTACAGCATTGCAGTAAATACAATCGAACAGTTTGTATGGCACGATTTCTGTGATGAATACATTGAAGCGGTAAAATACAGATTATACAATGATGATATTTCTGAAGAGTCAAGAATTGCAGCTAAATACACACTTAGAACTGTAATTGAAGACACCTTAAAATTACTTGCTCCAATTGCACCATTCTTTGCTGAAGAGGTTTACCAATACTTTGATGAAGACACAAGTATCCACATCACTCTTTGGCCTGAAATTGACCCTAAATTAGATTCTGCAGAAATTGAAAAAGATGGTGATTTAGCTATTGAACTTATTGGTGAAGTGAGAAGATTCAAATCAGCTTCCAAAATCCCATTGAATGCTGATGTGGAAAGTGCAACTGTTTACTTAAATGATAAGACTGAAGACTTGAAAGATGTATTTGAACACTTTGCAGATGACATTAAAGGTACTTTAAAAATCCAAAACTTCCAAGTCACTACCGGTAAACCTGAAGTTCATGAGAAAGTCATTGAAATTGAACCGGACATGAGTAAGATTGGACCAACATTTAAGAAGAATGCAGGTCAAGTTATAGGATTCATCAAATCAACTGATCCTGATGAAATAGCTAAACAATTAGCTGAAAATGGTGAAATAGCTATTGCTGATGGTGTAATCACTGAAGATTTCTTAAAGATGAAAAAGGAAATCGTAGGTGCAAGCGGTAAGAAAGTTGACATTTTACAATCTGAAAAACTTGGTGTTATCGTAGAAGTAATCAGATAATTGCTTTTTAAGAAACTTTTTAATAATTTTAATTTTCATGAAAAGTTTAATGCTTTTCATGTAAATCTTTTTTTATTTTTTTTATTAATCTAATTTTTTTAGTTTATCTTTTTTTTTATTTTTTATTTTTTGATTAATTCTTTTCATCTCATTTTTTCAATTTAGATGATTTTTAATTTTTTATTAATTTCTTGTTTTTATATTAGTCGATGGCGGATAATTATTTTAATAATTTTTTAAAAATAGATATATTTTAATATATTTGAATATTTGGTTAATAAAAAGATGGTTTCATAATTTTATTTTAAAAATATTGAACTATTTTCAATTTAATTAATATTATTGGATGTCTTAAAAATAGTTATTCTTTGCTTAATTCTGCACCTATTTCAAAAGAATTTTTATTATCAAAAAATAAGATATTTTTATAAATAAGAAGGTATAATTATAATATATAATAATATGGGGGTAAAATATGAAAGGGATTATTGGTGCAATTGCTGGAGATATAATTGGATCCACACATGAGTTTCATCCAATTAAGACTAAGGAATTTTCTCTTTTTAATAAAAGATCAACATTTACAGATGATACTATCATGACACTTGCTGTAGCTAAATGGCTGCTTAATGATAAAAGGAATTGTTTAGGCAACTGCAAGACTTTGGAAACAGATATCCTAAAGGAGGATATGGTAGAATGTTTAACAACTGGTTAAAGACTGAAAATCCAGAACCTTATAATAGTTGGGGTAACGGTTCAGCAATGAGGGTTTCTCCTGTTGCATGGGTTGGAGACTCCTTAGAGGAAGTTCAGAAATTGGCAAGGATTTCTGCTGAAGTAACCCATAATCATCCTGAAGGAATCAAGGGGCATTGGCTACTGCTGATGCAATCTATTTAGCAAGATTTGGTTCATCTAAAGAGGAAATCAGAGATCACATTCAAATAAGATACGATTATGACTTAAACAGAACAGTTGATGAAATCAGGCCATACTATAAGTTTGATGTTTCCTGTCAAGGTTCTGTTCCAGAATCTATCATTTGCTTTTTGGAAGCTGAAGATTATGAGGACACCATTAGAAACTGCATTTCCTTAGGTGGAGATGCTGATACAATGGCGGCTATTGCTGGGGGAATTGCATCTGCATAC
>CAJOMK010000076.1 GCA_905235495.1 uncultured Methanobrevibacter sp. | reverse complement strand
TAAAAATTGTTGCCACTTTTAAATCCAAATCTCTTTCATTTATTTTCTTTTTAAACAGTTTGTAGTAGTCATGTATAAAACCATTTTGATTGTCCTCGGTTTTTTGAGAAACTGCGAATATAGCATTAAATTCTTTATTTTTTGTTTTTACATTGTAAGTATCTAAAATATGGTCTACAACCATTTCTAACCTTTTAGGTTGTGCATAAGCTTCATTTATTTTGATTGATTTCACTTTTTCATCAATAATGTTATCTTTTGCTTTAATTGTATTATAGTAATCTATTGAGAATCCTAGCACGTTATGGTCAGCGATTGCATCTTTAATCATATAAGTATGTAATTTTTCACCGAACACCATTTTAGTAGTTTTATCTCCCATGGAATTTTCTCTGAAAATTGGAGTTCCAGTAAATCCATATGATAAACTGTTTTCAAAGAAATCACTTATATTTTGTTGCATTTTTCCGAATTGGCTTCTATGACATTCATCAAAGATAAATATGATATTTTCATCTTTAATTTTTTCTAGTTTCTTTTTGGTGCCTTTTCTAGTTACTGCAAGATTTAATTTTTGGATGGTTGTTGTGACTAGTTTATTTTTATCACTTAAAAGATTTTTTACCAATGCTCCGGTGTGTTCTGATGCTCCTACTTCATTATCAGAGAATTTATTGAATTCTTTGTTTGTTTGGTCATCTAAATCACTTCTATCAACTACAAATATTACTTTGTAGATAGATGGTTTATCTGTTAATAATTGACTAACTTTGTAAGAGGTCAATGTTTTACCACTGCCTGTTGTATGATAAACATATCCATTGAGTTTATGTTCCAATGCTTGCTTTAATACTGCATCTACTGCATTCTTTTGATAAGCTCTTAGTACCATTAATTGTTTTGATGATTTGTTCAGTACCATGAATTTGGAAATCATTTTAGCAATATTGCAAGGTTCTAAAAAGTCTGCTGTAAATTCTTCCAATAAATGAATGTTTTTATTGTCTTCATCTTTCCAGTAAAATGTATATCCAAAATTAACCTCAGTAGGTCTACAATTTGAGAAATATTTTGTTTCTCTTCCATTACTTATGATAAATATCTGAATATATTCAAATAAATTTTTATAAGAGTAATTCATATATTTTTTTATTTGATTAAAAGCTTTGGAAATTGGTAAACTGCTTCGTTTAAGTTCAGCCTGAACCAATGGCAAACCGTTAATTAATATTGTTACATCGTATCTGTTTTCGTGTTTTTTATGTATGGTTATTTGATTTGACACTTGGAAAATATTTTTACACCAATCTTTTTGATTTAAAAATTTAATTGAAACTGAGGTGCCATCATCTCTTTTAACTGTGTATTCATCTCTTAATTTTTCAGCTTTGTCAAAAATTGAACCTGAATCCAAATAGATGAGTATTCTTTCAAATTCATCATCCGTTAATGATTCCCCATTGAGTTCTTTTTTATTTAACCTTTCTAGTTGTATTTTAAAATTAGCAATTAATCCATCTTCATCTTTAAGTTTGATAAATTCATAACCCATTTCTTTTAGTTGTTCTATGAATTTATCCTCAAGCATTGCCTCACTTTCAACATTGGTAGCCATTGGAATTTCACCCTTTAATGAATTTTGTGTTTATTATGATAGTATTTATAAAATATAATTTAAAAATTTTTTCTAACATTTAAACATTAACTTTATGTAAATCCATTCTTATTTTCAATTATAAATAATATTTTGACATAATATTATATTGAAAACAAAATTAGTGTTCTAATTTTCTGTTTTCATGGAAATAAGTCAGACTAAACTTTCTTATTTGTTCTAAATAAACCCTTAACTCATTTTGACTTATTTCCACTGCTCCTTTTCTCAAATAGTGCCGATAAACAATGGTCGGTGATATTAAATGATTTTAATTTTTTGTGAGGTACTCGTAAGATGACACTTCACATAGCATTAAATGGAATCGATGGTACTGGAAAAGCCACGATGATTAAAAAACTCAATGAATTTTTTACAAAGAAGTCATATAATGTAAAGACTTTACTTCCAGTACAAGACAAAACAATTTTATCTATATTAAATAGCTATAATTTAACAAACTCGGAAATCGCATTATTATTGGCGATAGACAGGAGTTTAACATGGAACTGGAAAGATTTAAGCCAATATGACATCGTTTTATGGGAAGACAGTATTTTAAGCAGTTATGTTTACAATACTGATGAAACTGTAAAAGCATCATTTATTCGTTCTATAAACAGGTATTTTCCTGAGATGGACATTTATATTGTCATCAGAAAAGATGGAAATTCAAAAGAAATTCAGAAATTTGATGTACTCATTGACGGATACAAGAATGTTCATAAAGTTGATTATAATCCAGAGGATCCAAGTAAAGTCTTTGAAGATATTGTAGATACCATTTTTACTGAGCTACCAACTTGTAAATGGTGTGGTAGGCTATTCACCAAAACTGCTTCTAATAAGAAATATTGTTCTAAAAAGTGTAAGGACTATGCCAAAGAAGAGCAGAACCGTGAAAACTTCAGAAATTACTACAACAGATACAAAGACACAATGAGTGAAACTAAAAAAGGTGCATTAGGCAGTAAAGGTGCGAACCTACACGGTAGAGCAAATAACAATCCTGAAGTTGAGTTAAAATTGATTAATAATGAAAAAAGGAGATTAGGTTTGAAATCTAATAAGTTTAGCTGATTAAAATTTTGTTATTTTTATTATAGTTTTTAATGAGAGGTAGTCAATGGGAAATAAACCTTATTCAAACTTAAAATGTCCAGAATGTGGAGTAAAAGGTGATTATGAAGTGGATGACAATGAAGAAGTGTATTGCATTCATTGTGGCTTAGTTATTCAATGCCCTTTTCATTATTCAGCAGGAATTAGGTTTAAATCACTGACTGACATCTTATATGAAAAAAGACTTGAGCGATTTAATAAAAGAAGATGGAGGAGAGAGAATGCAAGAGTTAAAAAGTTTCAAAAAGTATAGTTGGTTAATTAGTGGAATCTTTGCTATTATAGTGTTTATTAGTGGTTTAACTGCTAATGATATTGGATTTTTACCAGCTAAATACCAATCAATCGCAGTTGGAATAATAGGTGCTTGTGCATTGTTAGTTAAAATATTCCCTGAAAACTTCCGTGTAAAAGTTGCTGAAAACACTGCTAGAAATGAAGTCATAGAAACTGCTGAGGCATTGTCAAAAGGAGATGAAAATGGTGCCTAATGATAGAATAGGTCATTTAAAAGAATTAATCAGATATTCTTCAAAGGCAACACTATTAATTCCTTTTTCAGTGTTGGATGAGAAATTAGACAAAGATAAAAAATTTAAAGCAACAAGAGATGCTTTAAAACATTTAAAAAAAGATGATGATTTGATTATCACTGAAAAAGATGTTGGAAATTATTTTACTGAAATTACTATTGAAGTAAAAGGATTAGATGATATTCACACATGTTCTGAGTGTAAGAATGCCGATTACTACATAAATTGGTGGGAATATCCATATTTTGACCCACGATGCTTAATCACTAAAAATCAGATTAAACCTACTGATTTGGCTTGTGAGCATTTTAAACAATGTGGAGGACAGAATCCATGACTAAAAAACTAATAGATACAATTCAATGGAAAAAGACAATTTGGACTTATGGTTTTGTCAAAACTACTTTGAGTGGAGCTTTAATCTCCACTGGAGTGGTTTTAATCTTCAATGGCATTACGGAACACCCACTTTTCGATGGAATCAGTGAAATAGCAATTATTACTGGGATTTTTGCAATTATCCTAGCAATTTTGGTTATTACGAGTATTGATAAATACAAGGAAAAAACCAAAAAAGAGGAGTTAGAAGCAATTGATAAACAAATCGATGATAAGGCAAGACAGATTGCTGAAGAAAAGGTTTTAGAATATTTAAACAAAATAGAAGGAGATTAACAATGGTAGAAGTTGAAAAAATCAAAATAACTGACATAGTACCTGCGGATTATAATCCAAGATTGATTTCTGAAAGTGAAGCAACTAAACTAAAAAACTCATTGTCTACATTTGGTTTAGTTGATCCTATTGTAATAAACTTGAAGAATAATCACATCATTGGAGGTCATCAAAGGTTCGATGTATTAATTGGACAACACTTGGAAGATAACACTATCTTTGAAGAATTGAACCTTATCAGACTGGGCGACATTGGTTGGGTGTTTACTGAGGCTGATTTAAAAATAGAATCAGAAGACCATGAAAAAGCATTGAATTTAGCACTGAATAAGATTTCAGGTGATTGGGATTATGATAAATTAACAACCTTATTCACCGACTTGAAAATGAGTGAATTAGATGTTGAATTAACAGGTTTCGATGATACTGAAATAGAAGTGTTGCTAGATGACTTTGAATACAATGAAATCTTTGAGGATATTGATGCAGGGATTGAAGAGCCTGATGAAGAGTTGGAAGTCATTCAAGACAACCAAAAGGACCATAATATTGTCTATATCTCATTTATTGACTGGCAAGTTGCTAATAAATTCTTGGAAATAATTGACCACAACACTTTCTTCAGAGAAGATGGATTTAAGAAGATAGTAGTTGATGGCGATGAATTAGTGGAGAGATTAACCAATGAAGACTGAAAATAAGAAAGGATTACCACAGACTTATCAGGGCATCACTTTAAAGACAAAATATGAATCTTGTTTTATGCCTATTTTACTTGATGATTATACATTCTGCAGTTATAACTGTTTATACTGCGATGCTAATGCTAGAAAATCAATCAATTTACGTGCTAAAAAACAAGGAAACATTGTTAAACATGATTCCATGCCTTTGAGAACCTTAGATGTTGAATTGATTAAAAGGATTTTCACTGAAAGTTTAAAAGGCAGTGGAGATGTCCCTAAAACATATAAATTCCTTGAAAAGTACATTAGAAACAAGAAAATGATTCAATTCGGTACGGTTTCTGACCCTTTCTGTAATAATGAAAGGAAATATGGAGTTACATATGAACTCTTGGAATTCTTTGATGAAATTGATTATCCATTGACTTTCTGTTCAAAAGGTTCTATGTATACTAAGCCAAAATATATGAATTTAATCAAGAATCACAGTCATAATTGGCATTTCCGTATTGCTATATCAACTTCCAACGATTTGATTGCTCGTAAGGTTGAAAGAGGTGTACCTTCACCTACTGAGAGATTTAACAATATCAAAAAGCTTTCTAAACATGGCATTAAAGTAACTCACATTATAAGACCATTAATTCCAGGTTATTCTGATGTAAAAGGATTAGTTACAAAAGCCAAAATGAGTGGAGCTTATGCTTGTAAAATCAGAGATTTATTGGTTAAGCCTGTATTACCTGACTTTTACAAGAAAAGAATGTTAAAATTATCAGAAATCACTGGAGTTGATTTATACGATTTGTATACCAAAAAATCTCAAGAAGAAAGAGATAAAATATTGCAACCTTATTACGATGAATTCATTGAAACTTGTCGGAAATTGAAATTATACTATGCCTGTAATAAATCTAGACAAATCTACACTCCTAGTTACTGCTGTTGTGCTATTCCACCTGATATGCACAAATATTTGTATTTCGGTAATTTTACTCATGCGGTTGAACAAGCCCAAAGAAGAAAATCAGATATTATAACTTTCAAAGATGTTGGTAAATATTCAAAAGAATGTTTCAAGGGTGCTAAATCTGAAGTTTCTGCATGTATCGCTGATTCTAGATCAAAGGCTCAGACACTTAACATGGACTGTCATGACTTTACAAGATGGTGTTGGAATAATCCAAGAAAAGTGGAATTAAGAACTAGACAACATGTTGAAAAGGTAGGTGTTGATGAGAATGGTGATAATCTGTATAGAGTGAAAGAACTTGAAGGGTGGTACGATTAGACCAAAAACTCAAAACAGACCTCACAATGCGGTAATAGAACTGACATATGGGTGTAATCGCAGATGTAGGCTATGTTTTAGACAAGTAAGACACCTCAAAAGAGGTGAATATTACTTTATGAACTTAGAAACTGCTAAAAAGATTGCGGATAGTTTAAAAGTCTTTGACCCAATGAGATTACAATTCGATTACAGAGGAGAACCATTATTAAATCCTCAGTGGCGAAAAATAATAAGTTTGTTTAGAAAAACATTGCCTAACTCACAGATTCATCTGATAACTAATGGAGATTTCTTAGATATGAACACTGCTAAGCAATTCTTCAAAATAGGTGGAAATATTTTATCTGTGGATTGCTACGATGGAAGCTTTGAGAAAAGAGCAGAATATTACAAATCTAACAAGGTTTTTAGGGTACATATTGATGGAGAAACAGACTTCAAGCCTTACGAGAGGCACTATCCAAAGACCACACACGAAATGATTTTAATTCC
>CAJOMK010000075.1 GCA_905235495.1 uncultured Methanobrevibacter sp. | reverse complement strand
GACAAAGCAACTGTCACTGTAACAACAGATGAGGGATTCACTGGTAATGTTGATGTTAAGATTGGAAACACTAACTATATTGTAAAAGTAGTGAACGGTAAAGGTACAAAAAGCATTTCAGGTCTTAAGGCTGGAACATACACTGCAAAAGCAACCTTCAAACAGACCGATGTATACAAGGCTAGTACCAAAACCACTAAATTTACAGTTAAAAAGGCCACTCCAAAAATAATTGCATCATCTGAAGTCTTTAGTTATTTCCAAAAAACCAAATATTATTCAGTTTCCTTAAAAGACAACAAAGGAAAGGCAATGAATGGTCAAGAGATAACTTTAAAGGTGGATGGTAAAACATACAGTGCAAAAACCAATGCTAATGGCGTTGCAACTTTCAAACTCACTGAATTAACTGATATGGGAATCTACAAAGCAGTTATTAGTTATGATGGTGATGAGAACTACAACGAAGCTAGCAAAAATGTCCTGATGATCGTAAGTTTTCCATTTGAGCAAACCTAAAATAGGCTCATAGTCAAAAAAGCTTATGGTTTTAAAAAGAAATAGTTTAAAATTAATTGATAAAGCTGACTATCTTGCTGCTTTAAGACTTAATTTAATAGTAACAGTAAAGTTGACTATCTAAGTCTCTAAAACTTAAATTAATTTAAAAAAGAGTTTTAATTGAAACTCTTTTCTTTTTTTTGCATGAAAAGGACTTAAAAATAGATAATAGAAATTAGAAAAGAAATTAGGATTTCTTTTCTAAATATTTTTTTTTTTTAATTTGCTAATTATCTTATGAAATTAGTAAACACTTTTTCTTCTTGCTCAGGCAAATCATTGCCTTCAATGGATTTTAAGAGCCAAGCCATATTTCTTGCTAAGGTTCTCATAGTGTGAAGCCCTTCTAAATCTTGTTTTACTTCTTCAGGGTTGTTTCCATGAACCATATTCCAATATTTAGAAGCTACAAGGGGCATATTGGAAAAATTGTGAAATATTTGTTTAATCTATCAAAGCTTGCTGTTGATTCACCTCTATGGCAGCTTACCACTGATGCACTCGGATTGAATGCGAATTTGGAACTTGTTGAATAGAAGACTCTATCAAGTATAGCGCATAATGCTCCATTAGGTCCTGTGTAATAAACAGGTGAGCCTATAATAAGACCATCAGATTCAATGATTTTATCTGCTATTTCATTTGCTACATCATTGTCAAATGCACATCTTTCCAAAGTTTCACATTTTCCACAAGCTATGCAGCCTCTAACAGGCTTATTTCCAATCCAAAAGATTTCGCTTTCGATTTCTTCCTTTTTCAATTGGCCCTTAATTTCTGTGAGTGTTGTAAATGTACAACCTTCCTTATGAGGACTTCCATTAATAAGTAAAACCTTCATGTTATATCTTCAATAATATTTTCATTTATTTTTTATTTATTTTCATTAATTTCATTATATTCCAATGATAATTTGGACCATATGTTCTGCACCTATTGTAATGGACAACAGCATCAGGATTGCTGAAATTGCGAATGAAAAAGTCCATTTTCCAATGCTCCACTTTAAGACCTTGGCTCCATCAAAACTATAGATAGGAATTAAAGTTAAATGTTGCCAAAAAACTATTTACAGAGAATCCTACATTACAGGTCAAATATGTTAATCTGGCTATGTGTGAGTGGTAAAAGAAAGGATATGTCAAAATGGCAATCAATATGAATATTACTGCAAGCGCAATATTGCTTAGTGGTCCTGCAATTTTAATCTTACCGTTCATTTCATCGCTTAATTGTTCTGAATCAATCTTAACTGTACCTAGTACTGCAAATACAAAATCCGAAAAATGCGGCGACAAATGCAATTAACAATCTTAAAATGCCATAATTTAAATTCTGGCTGGTAACCATATTTCATTGCCATGAATTTGTGTCCAATCTCATGCAATATAGTTCCGGGAGCTACACCTATCATTACAATAGGTAAGTGAAAGAATTCTAGGGATGTCTATTCCAACGGTTGATATTGCAAAACAAAATGAATGCAATTATTAATTCTATTGCTTCTCTTTTTCTAAATTTTACATAAATTTACATAATCCCATTATAATTATAAACTTTTTTCTATTTTTTGACTTCTAAATAGAGTCATTTCACTTTTTTATCTAATTATCGCAACTATCTTCCTGTTTAATCAGCTTCTCCTGATATATGCAAAAGAATTGGGTGCATAAATCCAAATCAAATTCCAAATATTTGCATTTGTGACATTCTTTCTCTTTAATCATTTTCTCCATAATCTATAGTATAGTTTTTATACTATTTAATATAAAATTTATAAATATATGTCAATTTTATAGAAAATTTTAAAATGAGTTTTGAATAAGACTAATATTTTAAGTTTATTTTTCAAAATCTTCATCGAATTAATGAGTAGGAGAATTAAAATATGAGACACATATCAGTAGCTTCTGCACCTGGGAAAACAATCCTTTTTGGTGAACATTCAGTGGTTTATGATGAACCTGCTATTGCCGGTGCAGTCAATAAAAGGGCTACAGTAAGCATACGAAAATCCAATAACAATCACTCCACATTAAAATCCAATGATTTAGGTTTTGAAGTCAAGATGGATACTCGTAGAGGAACTTATACATTAGTTAGAGGTAAACCTGGTATCATTCGTTATATCTTAAATGTTATGGGGAAGTTCCATGATCACAGTAACATTGACATGAACCTATCACTTAATCTTCCTATAGGTTCAGGTTTAGGTTCTTCTGCAGCGGTAACAGTAGCTACAATTGCTGCATTGCATCATTATCACGGAGTTGAATTCACTAAGGAAACCCTTGCACATGAAGCTCATTGTGTTGAAGAGGATGTTCAAGGAATAGCAAGTCCTTTGGATACCTTGATAAGTACATATGGAGGATTAATCTACTTATCCCGTGAAAAAAGAATAGTTCGTTTTGATAATCATTTAGATGCACCATTTGTTGTAGGATTCACAAATAAGTATGGGAACACTGCTAAAATGGTCAAGAATGTAAAGACATTAAAGGAAACTTATCCTGAATTGGTCAATCCAATAATCTCTACAATGGGTAAGATAGCAAATGAGGCAAGAGTTGCACTCATAAAGAACGATGTCGAAAGGATTGCAGAATTGATGAATTTGAATCAGGGATTGCTTGACTCTTTAGGTGTAAATACCTATGAATTGTCCAGAATGATTTATACAGCTCGTGACAATGGAGCCATTGCATCCAAAATCACAGGTTCCGGTGGTGGAGGCAGTATAATTTCCCTATGCAGTGAAGAGACAATAGACCAAGTTGCAGATGCAATAAATGTTGAAGATAAAACAATTAAAGTCAAATTCTCAAAGGATGGTGTTTTGGTAAATAGAAAATCTCCTTCTTTGCCTTAATCAATTGAATAGGATAATTTGGCATTTATTTCAATTATTATTCATTAATTAATTAATTAATTATTTTTATTTATAGTGTGATTTTATGATTATTTTAAAGATTGGTGGAAGCATATTAACTGAAAAGGATTCAGCAGAACCTAAGGTTGATTATGATAATTTAAATCGTATTGCGGATGAAATCAGAGAATCTCTATACGCTGAGGAAATCAGCAATGACTTGATAGATGGTCTTGTGATTATTCATGGAGCAGGATCTTTCGGCCATCCTCCAGCTAAGAAGTATAAGATTGGAGAACCTTTTGAAATGGAGGATTATCTTGAAAAGAGGATAGGATTTGCTGAAGTTCAAAATGAGGTTAAAAAGCTTAATTCAATCATCTGTGAATCTTTGATTGCACATGGTATTCCTTGCATTGCCATACCTCCATCATCTTGCATCACTTCACACAATAAGAGAATCTATGACTTTGACTTGGATTTAATAAAAACATATATAAGCGAAGGATTTGTGCCAGTTCTCTTTGGAGATGTGGTTATTGATGATGAAGTGAAGATTGCTGTCATCTCAGGAGATCAAGTGCTCCAATACATTGCTAAATTCTTAAAGTCTGATAGAATAGTTCTTGGAACTGACGTTGCAGGAGTCTATACCAAAAACCCTAAAATCCATGATGATGCAGTTCATGTTGATGAAGTGAACTCCATTGAAGACATAAAGTTCTTGGAATCCACCACTAATGTTGATGTCACCGGTGGTATGGTCGGTAAGGTAAAGGAGCTATTGGATTTGGCAGATTATGGAATCAGTTCTGAAATCATCAATGCAAATGAAAAAAGAGCTATTGCAAAGGCGCTTCAAGGAATGAAAGTGAATGGAACTAAAATCTGCAGAAAATAATCTTTATTAGTTTTTTTTTTTATTTCATTTTCTTATTTTTTTATAATTATTTTTCTTAAAATAACCTCTATTTTAACCTAATATTTAAATATGATGAAAAGAAAAATTATAAATAGGTAAATATATGTAATTTTTCACATATTTCGATTTAAAATATTTAAAATCAATATAAGTCAAGTTTTAATATTTTTAAATTCATTCGAGACCTAATTAAACACGTAAGATATTTAATTTAACTAATTTTTATAAGGGCTTTGTTAAATTTAATTTCTATTTTAAAGAATTTTAGATGTATTAGTTTATTTTGATAAACAATTATAAAGGTTTATTATTTAAAAACAGTTAATTATTTAGTTTTTCTATAAAACATTTATTATACTTGCTTTTTTTTTAGGTTCTAACGATTGAAATTATTTTAAATAATATCTAATAATTTCAAATAATTTAAATTATTATGATTACTATTAATTGAATACAAAAGTGGAAACAATGATTTCAGATAGAAAATTAGAACATTTATTAATTTGTAAGAATTATGATGTCAATTATAAGGATAAAACTACAGGCTTTGAAGACATTGAATTGATTCATAGGGCATTGCCTGAAGTTCATAAGGAAGAAATTGATATTTCAACTGAAGTTTTTGGAAAAAAACTGGAATCTCCATTATTCATTACAGCAATTACTGGAGGGCATCCTGCTGCAAAGGACATCAATAAGGAATTGGCCACTGTTGCAGAAGACAAGCAGATTGGTTTAGGATTAGGAAGTCAAAGGGCAGCTATTGTAAACCCAGAATTGAGAGACACTTATGATGTTGTAAGAGAATATGCTCCATCAACACTTGTTTTAGGTAATATTGGGGCACCACAATCTGATTTGGCGGAGAAAGCAGTTGAAATATTGGACAGTGATATTTTAGCAATTCATTTAAACCCTTTACAGGAAGTAATTCAACCTGAAGGGGATCTTGATGCAAGAGGATATATAGATTCAATAGCTGATATCTGCAAAAGCGTAAAAGTTCCAGTTATGGCAAAGGAAACAGGTACTGGTATTTCTGCTGAAGATGCAAAAACTTTGGAAAAGGCAGGAGTAAGCTTTATTGATGTAGAAGGTGCTGGAGGAACCAGTTGGGCAGCTGTTGAAACTTACCGTGCAGATGACAGTTATATGGGAGAATTGTTCTGGGATTGGGGAATTCCTGCTGCTGTAAGCACTGCAGAAGTTGTTAATTCCGTTGACATTCCAGTAATATCTTCTGGAGGTATTCGTTCAGGTTTAGATGCTGCAAAGGCCATTGCATTAGGTGCAGATGCTGTTGGTATGGCACTTCCTGCACTTAAGGGTGCTTATGAAGGACAAGAAGCTTTAGTTCAAATGGTTGAAAGGTTCAATGAATCTTTAAGAATCGCAATGTTTTTAGTTGGGGCTTCCAATATCGAAGAGTTAAAGAATTCCAGTCTTGTAATAAAAGGAGAAACTAAGGATTGGCTCGAAGCAAGAGGCTTTGATACTAAAGCTTATGCAAGAAAATAACTAGTTTTAAATGTTTTTATAAATTAAATTATCTTTTTTAAATATTAACCAGTAAATCTAGTTTACTTAATAATACTCATTATTTTTACGGAAAAAACAAAAAGGAGGATATAAATGACTGTAGAAGTTATTGCAATTGGTGGATATGAAGAAGTAGGTAAGAATATGACTGCAGTTAAAGTAGGAGAAGATGTAGTCATTTTTGATATGGGTATCCACTTAGACAGAATCAGTATTCACGAAGATACAGATATAGACAGAATGCATAGTTTGGATTTAATCGAAAGGGGAATTATTCCTGATGATACCATCATGAAGGATGTGGATGGAAAGGTAAAAGGAATAGTCTTTTCTCACGGTCACTTGGACCACATAGGTGCTGTAGCTAAATTGGCTCATAGATATGACGCACCGATCATCGGTACTCCATATACTACTGCACTCATTGAAAAACAAATTAGGGGAGAACGTAAATTCAAGGTAAACAATCCAATAAGACCACTTAATCCTGGAAGCAAGATTAAGTTGTCCAAGGATATCACTTTGGAGTTTGTACAGTCCACCCACAGTATTCCTCAAGCTGTGTT
>CAJOMK010000074.1 GCA_905235495.1 uncultured Methanobrevibacter sp. | reverse complement strand
ATGGTTTTAGGATCTTTTGCTGCAGGTCCTGAAAATGTTTCATTTAGTGGGACTGAAATAATAGGTGCATTCTTTGGATCAATAGTTGTAGGATGGGCATTTAGTTTAAGTGGACTCATTTATGAAAAAGAGGAAGTTCCATTTCCACTTCAAGTCATATTTCAAATGGCAATAGTTATGGGTGTTTTGTTTGCTATGGCGATTTACTTGCAGTGGATGCCAATTAACTTAGGCATTGGACCAATAATCACTTGGGTTGTAATATCTTGCATCTTTGCTGCAGTATTCTGGGCAGGATTTTATGTCTATTACACTCTTCAAGCAAGGGATATAAATAAAAAATTAGAATTATCCAACAAGCATTTTTAGTCTTTGACTAAAAAAAAAAAAACATTGGCCAAAATATTTTTATTTTAAGAGTGTTTGACTCTTAATTTTCTATTTTTATATTATTTTAAATTTTTAGTTATCATAATGATATTTAACTGTTTTTTCAAAAAAAGTTTTTAATCGAGGTGTTTGATGTGAGTAATGGGGTAAGTGATTAAAATGGGATAAATTATTTTTTTTCATTACTCGCATCAATACTATTTTACAATGCTAAATAAGAGGTTGACAAAAATGAGCAATGATAATTAAATATGGTAAAAGATATTTAATTATCATGTTTTTAAGACTAAATTCCAGATGCTTCTTCTTGAATATTGTCTATTTCAACTTTTCTGTTTAATAATAACTGATTAATCCAACCAGAAGCCCAATCGGCTAAATCATCATTATCAAATGGGGTTGGCAAGTATTTATCCTTATTATTAATTACTTTTCTAGCAAGTTCTCTGTAAACTTCAGCTTGTCTGGAATCAGGTGCTCCTTCAATAGTTGTTACTCCATCCAATTCACATCTGGTTACTGTAGGAGACCTTGGAACAAACTGAATTACATCACTGTTTGTCCGTTCTGTGAAATCTTTTATCATATCCTCTTGGAGGGATGATTTAATGGAGTTTCCGATTACTCCTCCAAGTAAAGCACCACCATTGTTGGAGTATTTTAAAATTCCTTTAAATAAATTATTCACAGCATAAATCGCCATATAATCAGAGGAAGTTACAGTATACACTTGATCTGCAATTCCCTTACGTATAGGCATTGCAAAACCACCACATACTACATCTCCCAATACATCATAAATAATTATGTCTGGGCTATATTCATCTATGATTCCATTATTGTCCAATAATTCAATAGCTGCAATAATTCCTCTTCCAGCACAGCCAACACCTGGTTCTGGACCTCCAGCTTCAACACAGTAAATTCCATTATATCCTTCATGTACAAGATTATCTAAATCCCCTGATCTTTGTCTTACAGTATCCAATACTGTAGGAATGGATTTGCCTTTTCTTAAAGTTGTAGTTGAATCGTTTTTAGGGTCACAGCCTATTTGCATTACGCTATAACCTAAATCAGATAATGCTGCAGATAAATTTGAAGTTGTGGTGGATTTACCTATTCCACCTTTTCCATAAATTGCTATTTGTTTTGGCATGAATATCACCTTTTAGTATGATACTGATTTGGCTTAACCAAATCCGTTTTTTTTTATTTTTATTTTATTTGGGATTTAGGTCCCGTTTTATAAAGGACCTACAAATCCGCTTACTACATCTTCCACCACTGTCAATCCACCGTCATATCCGCTATAATGTTTTGCAAGCACTGACCTATTATATATTGGATAGGAAATTGGAATATGCAAAGCATTATAATCTTCTATTGAGGTTGGGGCTTCGATTGAACTTGAAAACAGGAATAGGAATGGTCTGTTTTCCAAGTTTTTTCTTATTTTATAAGTATCTGCTTCAAATATGATATCCGGTTGGACAACAGTGTCTAAATTGTCTCTAATTTCTCTTATAATTTCTTCTCTAACTTCAATCGGTGGATTATCAGTTATTTGGATAATATCCGGCAAATAACCAAGTTCATTTGCTAAGAATTTTGTAAATGCAATCGCATAACTGCTTTCAGCAGCCACTGCATAAAATGAATTTGGGCGCACTAAAATAATTGCATCACCAGGATATTCCATTAATCTGTAATACCAGTCCTCTTTTTCTGCTATGTAATTCTCTACAGTTTCACTAGGAATGGATAATTTTTCACCGACTATTCTTAAAAATTCCGCTGTTTGCTTTGCACCAACTGGAACATTTGGGAATTTAATGAATGGGGTGCCGTATTTTTCCTCTAGCTTTTCCACTGCTCTAACTCCTAGCCATGGATTTACAACGATATTGTATTCCGCTTGAGGTATTTTTTTAATATGGTCCAATCCATTTTTTTCTGTAAATATTATATTGGTCTTAATGCCAATTGATTCCAACAAAGTTTTAATGGTTAATAAATCACCTTTCCAGTAGACATGGTTGTATGGAACAACTCCAAAGATATTGACTGTTTTTTCTTCTGATTCTAAATATTCATCAGGTAATAACTGATCAATTATGGCATCCCAAAATAAATTATACCCTTCAGAGGAGTTTGCTTTAAATCCTGGTGCATTTACATGGATTATGGCGGCTTGATCTCTAAATTCATCAACCACCTGATCCACATCGTCACCAATCAATGAAGGCACACAGCCTGAAGTCACTACAAATAATTCATCATTAGCTATTTCTATTGTGGATTCAATTAAATTTCTAAGTTTTTCTTCTCCACCTAAAATCACATGTTCTTCTACAAGGCAAGAACATGGAGTACTTGTTCCACCTTCGTTTCCTCCAGCAGATTCTCCTCCAGCATATAATGTTCCAAATAATTGACCTACACCACATCCCGCACCGGAGTGGAGAATTGGTATTCCTCCGCGAATTCCCAATGTGGTTCCATAGACTCCTGCAAGTGCACAACTATATCTTGGAGCTTCTACTGATTCCTTTTCAAATTTATTTATTCCAGTATCAATTCCGGATTGATTTTCTATAGTGTTTTTGCTAGACAAATCATCCCCTCCTTAATCATTTGCTTTCATTTAAATAATACAATGGATTATCTTGTTCGTACCACCAATCTTTATAACTTTTTTCAGTTTTTTCTGATAATGTTTTATGATAAGACCTGTTTTTAAATGCATGCAACAAGAAATTACCAAATGCAACAGCTCCTGCATATCCTGCCTGAGCACTTGTTGGTTCTGGATCTCCCCTTAATGAATGAATTCTAGTAACATTATTGTCTCTTTCCCAAGTACCTCCTTGGAATGGACAGGTCAATGTTAAATCAGGGTCCAAATTAGTTGTTACATTTGCTTGTTCTGCAGCTTGGAAAGTGTTAACCATCAATTGGAAGTCCCCACTCTTTTCAACGATTTCTTCAAGTTCATCAATTAATAGATCATCAAAATCTTGAGCCATTGCTGCAGGTGTTGCAAGGCCTAATTCATCAAAGTAAGGCATTTGAGAAACTAATCTTCCTTGACCTAATGAGCCTAATACAGTTGGTTTTTCACCATTTTTCCTTAAACTTACAAATTCCTGTTTGATTGCATTAAGCTTTGGTTCCCAGATCTTATGCTCTTCCTCGATTAATTTTTCAACTTCATCTTCTTTCCCTGTATATTTGGCAATATTTCTTAACCATTCATCAGTGCTTGAGAATCCAACAGGAGATGGGTATAAAAAGTATGGAACTCCATATTTTTGTTCTAATCCTCTTGAAAGATAATCAGTATATGTTGGACAGATTGGCGCTGTAACAGCTGCTTCAGATAATTGTTCGAAATCAGAAACTGTTGCAAATTCTGGAATGAAATTTACTCTTAAACCTAATTTTCCAAGCAATCTTTTGATTTCAAGTCTATCTTGCCAAGTGTATGACAGCATACTTGCAACATTTACAAGGTCGTCCTGTTTTTTCTCAGGTTCTTTTACCAAATATTTTAATATTGCATGCCAAAATGCATCATAACCTGTTTGCACAAGTCTGCTTCTAATTCCTTCACAGTGAATTGGAACGATTTTTGCATTTACTTCTGCTTGCACTTCATCGACAGTTCCTTCAATGTCTTCGCCGATAATTCCAGTAGTACATGAAGTCAATATGAATATTGCCTGTGGATGGTATCTTTCTTCAGCTTTTAAAATTGCATCTCTTAATTTTTCTGAAGCACCATAAATCACATCTTCCTGTTGTAAATTGGTAGTTAACCAAGCATTGTTATATTCATTTGTTCTTCCTAATGCTTCTGGCACTCCTCTATATAATTCACGATAACCTAATGAACCTGCTGAACATCCTACAGGTGCATTGAATATTGTAACAGCATCTCTGATTGTTGTTACTCTATTTGATAAATAGAAATTTAATACACAACCTCCGGATTGTTGGAATTTTCTATCTGGAATATTTATATTCCCCTCTTTTGCATCTTGTAACAATTGAGATGCCTTTCCATAGTAAACATTAGTACCATTAGCTCTTTGTTCCCTATTTGGGCAAGTGTCTTTGTCTAAATCAAGTATCCTTTTAATTTTGTTTTTTCTACATGATCCCCTATGATGTCCATTTCCATGAACCATAAAATCACCTCTTATTAAATTATAACAATTGTTATATTTTGTATTGGCATGTTAGATTTCTCTAGATAATTCATAACAAAAGTTATATCAATTTTCGTTCGTATAAACAATTGGTTTTAGAATTTAAATTGTCAAATAATAAGGAATCATCAACAATTGCCTTTTTATAGTAATTGCTGAATTATGAGGGCATAATTATTATTAACAATTAATCTTTTTAAATAAACTTCTAAATATTTTAAAAGTTTGCCCTAAAATTTTTTAATAGTTTTTCATATTTTTTAATTTAGTTAATTTTTAGGGGCTTAAACAATGTCATAAAAAATATTCAAAATTTTTTATAACAATTGTTATGAAAATAGTCTGGTAATTTTAATTTGATTTAACCAGTATATAAGTCTTACTGTTCATACATTTGCCTTAAAATGTATTATTTTTTTAATAAGCAAGCAGTATTTTACATTATTTAATAAATAATTATTATATAAATGACTTTAGATACTATTATACTTTTTTTATACTTTTTATCATGCTTTTATTATTTTATTTAAAAAGATAAATTCTTTAAATACTTATAAATAAAACTTATTTTAAAATTATTATTGATGAAGACTATAGCAAATGGATTAATCCTAAAAGGTATTGATTTAAATCCAGTTAAGGAAAACATTGTCATTGATGATGAAAATAATATCATTGAAATCTCCAAGGATGCTCGAGAATGGGAAATCATAGATGCATCTGGCAAGATAGTTTGCCCAAGGTTCATCAATGCACATACCCATATTGGAGACTCCATAATCAAGGATGAAGGGGATGGCCTTAGCTTGGATGAGGTTGTAAAGCCACCTAATGGAATAAAGCACAAGGCTTTAGAATCTGCAAGTGATGATGAACTCATTGAAGCTATGAGAGAGTCAATGTGGGATATGTACAATCTTGGAATCAGTCATTTCATTGACTATCGTGAAGGTGGCCTTGAAGGAGTCAAACTTCTCAAAGAGGCATCCAATGATATTCCAATAAATCCAATCATACTTGGAAGAGACAGTTCTTTCTATGGTGAAGACCCTAATTATCATCAAGTCAAGGTTGCTATCAGAAAGATTCTAAAGCATGCTGATGGAATAGGATTAAGCGGTTTTGGTGAAATTGACACAACAGTTGCTGAAATAATCTGTGAAAAATGTGAAGCGGCAGGAAAGATATCTTCCATTCATGTAGCTGAAAATGAGAGCAACCAATTTGCATCTCTTGAAAAAACAAACAAGACCGAGCCTCAAAGAGCATTTGATGCAGGGTTCAATCAGGTTGTGCATATGACCAATCCGAAGGAAGATGACATAAATCAACTTTCCAAATCAAATAGTTCACTCACTATCTGCCCAAGATCTAATGGTGCATTAAGTGTTGGAATGATTCCACTTTTTGATGTATTGAAAACAGGAGCCAAGCCTTTGATAGGTAGTGACAATATAATGATAAATAGGCCTAATCTATTTAGAGAAATGGAGTTCACATTAAAGATAATGAAGGGAATCTCCAAGAATTACATAGCTCCAGTTGAAATATTGAAAATGGCAACAACAAATGCATCTGTGGCGGATTCATTAAGTGAAAAAATTAATAAATCATACATTGAAGAAGGTCAAAATGCAGAGTTCATGATTGTAAATCAGAAATCAAACAATCCGTATTTGAGCTTGATTAATAGGGCAGAAGTTGATGACATCATTGATATTTTTTAAACAATATTTTTCCAAAAAATATATTATCATTGTTTTATAAATCTTAAAGTTTAAGTTATTAATTTATCTAAGTGATTGAAATGGCTGAACAATTATATAAAAAAATATTATTGCCTACTGATGGTTCCAGATATGCTGACAAGTCTGAAAAGCATGCTTTAGCTATTGCAGCAGCAAGTGGTGCAGAAATAATTGCATTAAGTGTTGTTGAAAATTCATTGCCTATGAATCTTTCAGGAAGGGAGACCGTAGCTGAAATCAATGAATTGCTTGAAGAAGAGACAATGGAAAATCTCAAAAAAGTGGAAAAGCTTAGAGATGATGAAGGATTGGATGTAAAGATCACTACAAAAATAGCTCAAGGGTCTCCTGCAAAAACCATTTTGGAAGTTGCAGAAGCAGAAGATGTTGACCTTATCGTCATCGGAAGTTCCGGAAAGTCTGGAATTGACATATTGCTTATGGGCAGTGTAGCTGATAAGGTTGTAAGATCAGCTAAATGCAGTGTATTGGTTGTACACTAAATCTTTTTTTTTTTATTATTGATTAACTATTTTTTAATTCTTTTTTTATTATTCTGCTTAGTATTTATTCATTTTTTATTCATTTTTTAGATAGTTTTTTCTTGTTTTAATTTATTTTTTTCCTTCTTTTTTTAGAATTTATTCTTTTAATTTAGCATAAGTTAAATACAATTAAAAATCAAATAGTATATTAGGTTTTAATATGAAAGAAATAGACTTTGATTTAGAAAATAATCCATTCATTAACTTTTTATCATCAAGATGCAACATGTCTGCAAGGCTTGATGTTGAAGATATGTGGA
The DNA here is from genome assembly GCA_905235495.1 of uncultured Methanobrevibacter sp. Taxonomy (GTDB): domain Archaea; phylum Methanobacteriota; class Methanobacteria; order Methanobacteriales; family Methanobacteriaceae; genus Methanobrevibacter. Next base: position 9,689 of record CAJOMK010000074.1, on the reverse strand, counting down.
ACTATTCAAAGGAAAATAATTTGTCTTTCTTCATCATGTCATTAGCGGCCTTAATGAATTCATTAAATAATGTTCCTGAGATGAGACGGCGCATTGTCGATGGGAAAGCTATTGAATTCAAGTCTTTGGATGCCATTTGCCCTATAATGAATAAGGAGCAAACAGTTTTTAAGGAAATCAGGGTTGAACCTCCTCAAAGGTTTCATAATATTTTAAAATGGCATGATTATGTGGAAGATCATATATTAAATGTTTTGGAAGGAGTTGATCCAGCATTTGAAGAACCGATGCTTAGAAGAGATGAATTGAATATTGCAAATTTTTCCTGTGTTCCTTGGATTGATTTTGATTCAGTCACCACTGCAGTAGCTAATGGAAATACTATTCAGCCTTTAATCACTTGGGGAAAGGTTAATTCAAATTATGAAATGACTGTAGCCATAACATTTAGTCATATTTTTGTAAATGGATTGGAAGTATCTAAGTTTTATGCTTATGCTCAAGAGAACTTTGATGATTTGAATGGATTAAGATAATGATAATTCAAAATCTAAATTATTTTTATCTAATTATTTTAATCTAAATATTTTTAATCTAAATTATTTTAATCTAAATTTTAAAAAAATTTTTTCTTATTTTTTTGCACATTTTTTTTTAAAATTTTTATAATTTTTTCTATTTTGAATATAAAATTATTCGATAATCCATTAAATTTCTATTTTTTTACTTTTTTTATGGTTTATACTAAAATTATTTAAATGATAAAAAATATATAAACAAATGTTTAATAAGAATTTTACTTTTTATTAAAATTTATAAAAAATTTTTAAGTATGGATAATTGGGAAAGAGAAAAACAAGATAGACTTTCTAATTTTTAAACACATTAATTATCTAATACTATTTAATTTCAATCTTATTTAAAAATCAATAATGGTGTTACTTATGAAAGTAAAAGATGTAGCGTCTACAGATGTTATTCATGTAACTGTTCCAGGAAGCAGAGAAGATGCTTTAAGAATCATGAAAAAAGAGAATGTATCTATATTGCCTGTTATTAAAAATGATACTAACAAATTAGTTGGGATATTAACTCGTTCTGATATGATCACCAATCCTGATGAAGAACAAATTGCAATGTTAATGACTAGAGATTTAATTACTGCAAAAATGGATGATGAATTAAAGACCGTTGCAGAAAAGATGGTAGAAAACAACATTAGAAGAATTCCTGTCATAAACGATGATGATGAATTAATAGGAATCGTAACTTCTTTTGATATAGTGGCTTTAGCTATTGCAGATATGGAAATCAAAGAACCTGTAGAAGATTATATGATAAAAACCATTCCTGCAACCTGGGATGAAACTCCATTGAATGTAGCATTTGAAGTAATGAAATTCTTCGGATTAAAATCTATTGTAGGATTAAACTCCAACAATAAGATGACAGGTATTTTGACTGAAACCGATTTCATTGCTGAAAGTGAAATCATCTCTGAAAGAACCGAACACAGCTCTTCAGTAGGTACTGAAGGTGACAAATGGTCTTGGGACAGTACTTCTGTATTGTACATTGAGAAAAACCATCTTAAATTTACCGATAAGGTATTTAAAGATGTTGCAGTTAAGGATGTAGTTACTGCAAACACCAAAACCAAAGTCTCTGTATGTGCTGAAAAAATGAAATCTCTCGATGTAGAGCAATTACTTGTTTTAGGAATTGAAGGAGATCTTGTCGGACTCGTCAGAGCTAGTGATTTAATTAAAACTTTACTTTAAAGTTCAAGCTTTTGCCTTCTGCAAAACCTTGACCAAAACTTTTTCCATGGTTCTTTAACCATTCTTTTTTTTATTTTATTAGTTATTTTTTCTATTTTTCAATTTTAAAATATTTATACTAGTTTCAATAAATGTTTTAGTATTCAATTTTGTAATTTAATTTTTTCAAAATACTTATTTCATGTGATAAAATGTCTGAAGAACCTATTTTAGTTATTAAAGATAATGATTCAACAATTGGTATAAGAGTAAGAGTGGGAGAGGAATTCTCTGAACATGAAATCCAATTAAGTGTCATTCTTGCTTATTATTGGGACAATGACCTTCCAGTTATTGAAAATTTGGCGGATCTTTTTGAATCTTCAGTCAAAAGAACTGTAAATGAGGTTATTCCACATGAAAATCTCTTTTTAAAATACAATCTAATTACAGATGATGAAATCAGTCAGGCAAGCAGATTTGAAATTCATCTTCAGGAAGTTAAGGTAGATGATCAAAATCTACGTTTAGATGGCAGAATACTTGCCTTAAAAGGGCTTTCATCAAAAGAGGAATACTCAGAAGGAATTTTAGATAAGATAAATATTCTAAACAGCAATGAATCTGAAGTTGAAGACTGGAGAGAAAGCGATTCAAAAGTAGAAAAATTAGTTGAAAAGAACATTCCAACTGAAAAGAAGATTTCATTTAAGGAATTTGCAAGACGGTAAAGAGAGAAAAATAGTAATTAGAAAATAGTAATAAAAAAATAATAATTAGAAAAATAGTAATTAATTTAAAAAAATAGTAAAGAAGAACATTAATTTGTTCTTCAAAAGGATTAATTTTAAAAAATAGTTAAGAAGAATTTTAAACAGTTCTTCTAATGAGTGGCAATATCGTTACCAAAGATTCTTTTGCATCTTCCTTGTTTTTATTGTTTTCAATGCTTATTTTTCCATCACGGAATATTTTAGACTCTTTTTCATCAATATTCAATTTAATGTAGCCTATTTCCTCATTGGATTCTATATTGCTTAGATGCTCATTCTCATTTTCTTTAATTATTTCAGCAGTTTCTGAAATGTTTATGCCAAATGGCAATCTTTTTCTTAAGATAAGATTATTTGCTCCTTTTTCAAGCTCATTGTCTTCAATGAGATTATCATTATCCTCAATAGGTTGAAGATTCAAAAGGACCTTATCGTATTGTGCTGATTTAAGTTCATTGAAAATGGTATTGGTTGTTTCATAATCCAAAATCTTTTCAATATTTTCCATTTCAATGGTGGCTACATTATTCTCTTCTCTAAGCTTAACAACATCAGATCCTGTTTTTTCTTTTATGAAAGCTTCACAATAATCAATTCTATTGACCTTATCAATTGTGACGGTTTCATTTGTCTTGACTCTTGTTGCAAGACAGGTTGTTGACTTGGAGTATGGAATATTGTTATCTTCAAGGAATTGATGAATTTCATATGTTTCAAGTTTCGCATCAATGAAGGGGCTTTCAATTTCATATTGATATTTCATGAGTATTCCTGGCCGGTCATGAGTAAGGTCTGTTATATTGTTTCCGTCCATGATTATTTCATAACCTTCTTCATTAGCCTTTTGTTTAATAGCACCATACATTAAGTTTCTGCATAGTAAACATCTTTTTGGACTATTTTCAACAAATTCTACAACATCTAGGAAGTTACCTTCAATGACTTCGTGTCTTATTCCAATTTCATCTGCTCTTCCTTTTGCAAATTCTAAAAATCCGGTTGGAAAAATCTGATTGTTATATGTGATTGCAAGTACGTCTGCACCAGCTTCTTTTGCAAGGTATGCAAGCAATGTACTGTCTGCTCCAGCAGAAAAAGCTAACACTATCTTTTTATCCTTTAATATTTCTTTGACTTTGTTGATTTTGACATTAATATTCATTATTAGCCTCTTTTACTAAATAATTAACATTTATTATTAATTATTGGTTAATCGCCCTAATTTAATTATCATACCATATAAAAATAATAAATTAACTATTGTTATATTTATCATTGCTTTTAAAATTTTCTATATCAATGTTATATTTTAAAATAATGCTATTCCAATTTTTTTATGTATTCCAAGACTTCAATAGCATCCAAATATTTGATGTCCTTTTCCTTCAATACAAAATCAATAAGCTTGGTTTTCTTTTCATCTTCCATTTCAACTTTGGAGAATATGTTTTGGTAAGATCGTTTAGGATAATAGATCTCTTTGGCAATGTCATGGATGTAATCCCTTTCATCTTCTGTGATTATTCCTTCCTTAACTGCCAAATCCAATTTGTAGTCGACATTTACAAGAGCTTCAGATATTGGCACATTTCTTACAGGGTCAAAGCTGAGTGCAACATCATCATCTGATGTGATTTGTCCAGATCTGTATGCTTTGTAAACATAGCCGATTCCAACCATTCCAAGGTCATCAAGCTCTGATGCTCTTAGAGCACCCATACTGCTTCCACCAACTACAGTTATTCCCTTGTCCAATGCTTTCATGATTTCCTTATGTGCAACTGCAGGTGTGTGGTGGAATGCACCATCTATAATTCCTATAACATCTGGTTTTTCGCTGATTGCCTTTAGGATGTCTCCTCTTTTCACTGGAGATCTATAGTCAGCATCCAATATGGTTTTTGCTTCATCCTCTAAAATGGATAGTCCTAAATAAACTATGATTTTCTTGGTCATTTTAGAATCTCTATAAAATTAAATTAGATTAATAAATTAATTAGATTAATTGAATTAAATTATTTAAATCAGATTAAATTAAAATTCATTGGCTTAAACCAATCCTCTTCTTGCTTTTCTATCATATTCCAAAGCTCTGTTACCTAATCTTTCTTCATCCAATGAATATAGTTCTACATTTGGAATGATTACTCTTGCAACATTGATTCCGATTTCATCTCTTGTAAGGTCAGTGTATAGTATTTGATTGAATCCAACCTTTTGTGCCTCTTCAATACTTGTTTCAATATCCTTTTTGATGGAATGTGAGCTTTTATCCTCAATGTCTGAGAGGTCAATTGTTTCCTCTTCCCTTTGGAAGTAATACTTGTTCATTTTTTTCATATGTTCATAGCCTGATTTTCTCATGAAATCTGCTCTTATTGTGTCTTCACGGGTTCCATGAATTTGAGTTGCTCTGCTTTGTGCAACTTCAGTCAATGCTCTGATAACAGCAACTTCTGGGTTCAAGTGAGTTCCAACACCTAATGTCAAAAGTGCAGGATCCTTAAGGACTGTATCATCAGCACTTGCAGCTACTGTTGTAATCTTAAGGTCTGCTGTGATGTCCATAAGCTTAATATCAATTCCTTGGCTATGGAATTTGTCTAAAAGCTCATTGATTATTTCATTATCAATATTGTCTTGACTGATTTCCTTCTTGTTTCTTTTGGTAAGTTCAAAAATGCTCCATGCATCCCTTTCAACCACTTCAAAGATACCATGCAAAACGGATTCCTCTATGATGTTTCCAGATGCAAGACCATTTGTGTTTCCTTTAAAAATAGCTATTGGACTAGGATTTACTTCCCTTGTTGGAATATATGGGTGGAAAACTGCATTTGATGGGACATAGATGCTTTCTTCGCTTATGATGTCCTCTGCCTCTATCCATTCAAGCCTTGAATTTTCCACATTTTCATTGCCATAGTTCTTTGGCAAGAGAAGGTCTTTAGGGTCAAGAACATTTTTGGTATCCTTGATGTTGTTGTATGTGTCTACAAAGGTTCTTTCACCATCAATGTCTTGTCTTTCTGCAGAGTATCTTTCAAATCCTTCCATCATTGCAGATGCCTTTGCCTGTTCTTTTGTAGCTCCTTTTCCTGCGTAAATACTTACACTGCCTGATTGTGCAGTTGGACGAATGGCAGAAAACACTGGAATCTTGATTCTGTCAAGGTCTGTAATGTCAGTTAATCTGGTTATCCCTGCAGTTCTTAGCTTATCTTCGTTTATTTCAATTGTTTCCTTTGGATCTCTCACTCTATGAGTTCCTTTAAAGAATTTTATCGGAATGTCCTCAAACATGTTTTTTATCCTTAGCTATTTTTAAATATTTTTTAAGTTATTTGAAATATTTTTTAAATTATTTGATTTTATAATATTTATATTATGTAATTGATTATTTATAATAATTGTTATAACGGGCTTTTAATTATTCGTTTAATTTTTAAATAATAAATGATATAACAAATTATAGAAGAAAATTAATAATTTAATTGAGGCATTTGAATGCAGATTAAGGAAAATAATGTTCATGATTTTCATATTAAAAATATTCTAAAGAAATTAAATGAAAAAGATCAGGATGCCATGTTGATGGCTAATTTCAATAATATTTATTACCTTTCAGGCTACCTGTCAACCAGTTTTGCATTCCTAATTATCAAGGAAAATCCAATCATATTTGTATCTGGAATGGATATGGAGAATGCAAAAAACACATCTTCCATTGATATTGTAAAGTACGAATCATATGATAAGATGATTGAGTATTTGAAGGAAGATGGAATTAAGAACTTGGCTATTGGAATCAGACTTGACTGCAAATGTTTATCAGAAGTTCAATGACTTCAATCTCACAATATCTGATGCAATATCAACTGAAAGGATGATAAAGTCTGATGAAGAGATTGAAAAGATTCTTAAGGCCACAGATATTGCTCATAAGTCCTTGATTGAATTGGATGTACGTGGTAAGCAGGAAAAAGGAGCGCAGGAATGGGAATGTGCCTATGAATTAGGTTATCTGATGAGAAAGAATGGTGCAAGTGTTGAATCATTTGACACAATTTTCGCATCAGGTCCAGTATCTAGCTTACCCCATTCAACTCCAAGGCAACATGTACTTGACGCTCCTGTTTTAGTTGATTACGGATGCAAGTTTGAAGGATATTGCAGTGACACAACCAGAACATTCATATACACAGAAAGGCAGGAAGAAATCTTAAATATTGTTCTTGAAGCTCATGATAAGGCTGTTGGTGCAGTTAAAGCAGGAGTGAAGGCTTGTGAAGTTGATAAGGTGGCAAGGGACATCATTGATGAATATGGGTATGGTGATAATTTTATTCACAGCACTGGCCATAGCTTAGGTTTGGACATTCATGAGAATCCTTCTCTATCCCTTAGGGATCAAACTGTGTTGGAGAAAAATATGATTGTTACAATAGAACCTGGAATCTATCTTGAAGGTGAGTTTGGAGTAAGGATAGAAGATATGGTTTTAGTTGATAAAAAGGGTAAATTGATTGGTAATTTGCCTCAAATTTTATAATTATTTTTTATTTTTTTATTATTTTTTATTATTTATTTATAATTTTTATCATTTTTTTAATTATTCTTTTTAATAATTTATTTTTTTTAATAATTTTTATTATTTTTTTATCTAATTTTAATTTACTTAAATCACTTTAATTTTATTAATTTATTCTAATTTTACTTATTTTTTATAATATTCAATTTAAATTATTTTTTTAAGTCTAAAATTGAGTTAAATTTATTAATAACTTAAACAAATCTATTATCAATGTTTATTGAAGATTTAATAATTAAATTATCAAATATAATAGAATAGGCTTAATCAAGCTATTTTAATCAGCTTTCAAGAATACTTGCTTAAAGCGGGAATATTTACATTGGCTTCTCAATTGCTGGCAATAATAATTGTCTATTTGGCATTTATTATTCTATTTTCACTGGTTTCAATAGTGCTGTCATTTAACTTGCTATTTTCCATAATATTGGCTATTTTCATTCCAACAATTGCATTCATTCTAATATTGTTCATGAAAATAGAAAGAAGATCAAGTGAAATAGAAAGTTCAATTCCAGATTTCCTAAGGCAATTGTCCTCAATGCTAAAGGTTGGATTGAGTTTGGAAAATGCTTTGGTCGATATGTCAAATCATGGAAAAGGACCATTGTATGATGAATTAAGGAGAGTGGCTGTGGAAATTAGGATGGGGAAAAGTTTGGATGAATCCTTCAACAACATGGCGATAAGACTCAACTCAAAGGACCTTGAACGCAGTTTCAAAATCATTTTGAATGCTCATAAAAGTGGAGGTTCCTTGTCAGATGTAATTCTTGATGTCAGTGATGATTTGAGGGCTATGCTGATATTGAAGAGAGAGCGTAAGGCAGGTGTTATGATGTCAATAATGTTTCTTCTGATAGCCTCCACATTTGCAGCTCCATTTGCACTTGGGATGGTTGGAGTCTATTCATCATTTATGATTGAATTAGGCAAAGGAGGTTCCATTTGTGAAATTGCACCACTTGCAGCAGAAATCTATCTAATCATGCACTCTATTCTAGCTGGCTTTTTGATAGCATTGATAATGTATGGGGACTTAAGGAAAGGACTTAGATATTCCATTCCAATAACATGTTCCGCTTTTTTGATATTCTATTTAATCAATAATTTTGGAGCAGGTTTCTTTGGATTGCTGTAGTTTGGAGGTTAATTATGAAAGATGATCAATTCAACCTTTTAAATAGTTTAATTAATGATGAAAAAGGACAAGATTCTGCTGAATTGATTCTGATAATTGGTGGAATAATCGTGATTATTTTAGTGGTGGTTTCAATGTATAAATCATATTTGTCTGATTTGGGAACTGAAATAGGTTCTAATGAAATGAATTCATTAAACAGCTCATTTAGTGATATTGCTTCAAGATTTGAATAATTTTATTTTTTCTTTTAATCTTTTTTATTTTAATCTTTATTTTTATTATATACTTTTACTAAAATTTATTATCCAATAAAACAATAGTTTAATAATCAAATAGTTTAATAATTATTTAAAAATTAAAATTCAAAAACTTAATTATTTAATGAAAATAAATTCAGGAGTCAAATCATGAAATTCTTGATCAATGGTGAATTTATTGATAAATCAGACCATTATGATGTTATCAATCTATACAATGGAGAAATAGTGGATACAGTTCCGATTGGATATAGAAGTGATGCAGATAATGCTATTGAAGCGGCTAACAATGCAAAAAAAGCATTGAATGACTTGTCAGCAAAGGAAGTTTCAAACAATCTTTTGGATGCTTGCGAGGAGCTTGAAAAGGAAAGTGAAAGCATAGCAAACTTATTGTGAGAGAATCTGGAAAACCATACAAGCAAGCTATTGGTGAACTTCAGAAATCTGTAGAAACATTGCAGTTTGCAGCAGAGGAATCAAAAAGAATCTATGGTGAATCTGTACCTATGGATGCTACTTGACCAGTTGATGCAAGGTTTTTGGCGTTTACAAAAAAGGTTCCTCTTGGTGTGGTGGGAGCAATTACTCCATTCAATTATCCTGTCAATTTGGCTTTGCATAAGATAGCTCCAGCTATTGCAGCTAAAAACACAGTTGTAATGAATCCATCTATGGAAGCGCCTCTTGCTGCCTTAAGATTGGCTGAAATTATCAACAATCATTTTCCAGATGGTGTAATAAATTCTGTTACCGGTTATGGCAGTGAAGTTGGAGATGCAATGGTGGTGTCAACAGGCATCAACAAGATATCATTTACAGGAAGTGTGGCAACTGGATTATTCATATCCTCAAGAGCAGGTATGAAAAAGCTAACAATGGAACTTGAAGGAAATGATCCATTGGTCATTCTTGAGGATGCAGATATTGAAAGGCGGTAAGTGCAGCTACATCTGGTGCATTCCTATTCTCCGGTCAAGTTTGCATAGGTGTTAAAAGAATCATCCTCGACAATAGGATAGCTGATGAGTTCATCAATCTCTTTGTTAAGGAAGCAAGCTAGATGGAAATCCAATGGATGAATCAACTGATATTGGTCCTGTAATCAATGAAAGTTCTGCAATCAATATTGAAACATCAGTAAACAGTGCTATTGAAGATGGT
>CAJOMK010000073.1 GCA_905235495.1 uncultured Methanobrevibacter sp. | reverse complement strand
AATCTCCCTATTTGCATTGTCTGTAATTGTAAGCCCTCCAAAATAAGATGCAGAGGCATCATCAAAAGCCCCAGTAATTGTAACTCCTGCTTCAAGGGATGCATCAATACCCATATTTATCATTTCCATATCTGTCAATGGTTCGAGGCAAAACTCGCTTGCAATCAAAGCATAAGTAGCCATAACAACAGCATTGGATAATGCACTGCTTGAAGAAAGCCCTGAACCTAAAGGCAAATTGGATTTTGTCTTAACTTACCATTTCCAAAATCCAAGCTAAGTATGATATCATCAAAATCCAATGCACTTCCTATCTTGTAATGGTCTAAAACCTGTTCCACACATAAATTCATCAAATGAGAATCAACACCTAAATCTGATGAGCATTTAACGCCTACATCAGAAAACTTAGCCTCTGCCTCAATAGCTAAGCCTATACCAAATGCAGATCCGAAACCTGTTGAAATTGCATTAATAATTGTAGCAGAACCTGGGGATAATACTGTTTTACTCAAAAAATCACCTGATAATCTTAAATCTATATACTATTTTTAAAATTAATCAATATATAGTTAATGAAAATTTGATTAATAGGATTTCTAAAAAATTTACCTTATTTTAAATGATTTATAGCATTTCGATAAAATTCCATAAAATTTTATAAAAAAATAAACTTTATATTAATGTAAATAAATATATTATAATACAATGATTTTTAAAAAATGAAAGTGAACATCTATATAAAATTTTCAAAGACAATTTGAAATCATGATTAATAAAAGAAATACAAGAGTGATACTATGAGTGAAAATAATTCAAAATGGCTTAACATAGGAATAGGTGCATTTATCATATTAGCCATAGTGTTGCTTTTAGTTCTTATTTTACCCTTTGGCAATTTAGCGATGGAACAGGATGAGATAGCAGTCATAACAATTAGCGGAACTGTTACCTACGATTCATCCAACTCAACTAAGGCATTTACCAGTGCAAGCCAAATTGAAAATGCACTTAATGAGGTAAATTCAAACCCTAATGTAAAGGCAATCGTCTTGGATATAAACAGTAAAGGTGGAAGTGAAGTGGCATGTTCAGAAATATCTGAGGACATCAAGAATTCATCCAAACCTGTAATTGCATATATTGGAGACAAGGGATTGGATGAAAGCTATCTGATTGCCACAAGTGCAGATTCAATAGTTGCAAGTTCATCTTCATCTATAGGAGGAATCGGCCTTAGCTTTATTGATAGTGGAAAATACTCTAAAGAAAAGCTTACTGGAGTGTATAATGATGATTATCTCAAATTGAAAAAATCAAATAAGACTGACCCAAACAATCTTGCAAACGGTCAGAAGATGATTGATCAGGATTATACACAATTCATTAAGAAAATAGCTGAAAACAGAGACTTGAAACCAGATTATGTTGCAAAATTGGCATATGGCAAAAGATACAATGGAAATGAAGCTAAAAACTTAGGTCTTATTGACAAGATTGGAAATAAAAATAAGGCAATCAAACTTGCTGCATCAGATGCAAATACAAAAAATTATACAATAGTCAATTATCCTAAAGCTAAAAAAAGCCTAACTGAAACTTTAGGAGAAAATAAGATATTCAACTTATCTTTTTAGATTCATTATAATTTAAACTTACAGATTTCTTTTAAATAGGAATATTTATATATTAACGAACAATAATATATTAATAAATTTATAAAAAACAACAAAATTAATTGAATAAACAAATCAAAGGTGATAAAATGGTACACAAAATAGAAGTATTTAGCTCACCAACTTGCCCACACTGCCCAAGTGCAGTAAAAGTTGTTGAAGAAGCAAAAGCAAAATTAGGAGACGAAATAGACGTACAAATCCTCAGTATTGCTGATCCTGCTAACAGAGATTTAGCTATTAACTATGGAGTTCACGCAGTACCTGCAATTGCAATTAACAATTCATTAGCATTTATTGGTGCTCCAACTCTTGAAGAATTATTAGAAAGATTAGAATAATTGTTTTTACAATATTCTAATATCCTTTTCTTTTTTTTAACATTTATTTACAAACTTTAACTATTTTTAAACATTCTCTTTTTAAATAATTCCAATTATTATTATTTTTGATAGTTAAAACAATATTTTTTGTTTACCTATTAATTTTTATACATCGGCACACTATTTTTAAAATAAAAATAAATAGAATTAATCAGATATATTAATAATATTATATTAAAAAATCATATAAAATATAAATTTTTATAAGAAATAATATAAATTTAAATTATTTCAGATTTAAATCAATAAACTTTTATAAGAGGTAAAAACATGAAAATTGCAATGGTTGGACAGTTTCCACCACATATCGGAGGAGTTGGAGTTCATATACACAGCCTATCAAAGGAATTAGTCAAGCAAGGCCATGAAGTATATGTAATAACCTATCCTCACAAGGACATTAAGGATATTGATGGAATCCATGTAATCGGTACAAAGGGAATTAACATTCCAGGTCTTAGAGGCATGCTATTTGCAATCAATGCCAAAAAGGAATTAAAGAAATTGATTGAAAGGGAAAACATTGATATAATCCACGGCCATTACCTATTCCCAGCAGGATGGGCAGCGGTTAAAGCAGGCAAAGCAACTGGAACAAAAACATATGTGACAGCACATGGATCAGACATGTTTGAAATGTATAAAAATCAATCCTATACTCTGCCTCTTATTAAAAAAGTATTGACTGATGCTGATGTTGTTCTTGCAGTGAGCAATGCTTTGAAGGATGAAATCATCAACACCAAAATTCCAAAAATTGAAGAAAAGACAAGATTACACTTGAATAGTGTAGATATAGATAAGTTTAAAACTACAAAAGAGAACAAAGGTGAATTTAGAAAAGAGTTGACCCATTTATTCGACATAGCTGCAGACAAACCTATCATTTTATTCGTCGGAAATATAATTAAAAGAAAGAATGTTGACTTGCTCCTTGAAGCTAAGAAAGATATGAAAACCAAAGCCAATCTTGTCATTGTTGGTGATGGTCCTCTCTTGAATCAATTGAAGGAAAAGGCAGAGAAGGAATACTTTGATGGAAATCTTGATAATGTCTACTTTACAGGCTCAAGAAGAGATGTTGAGGGCATCTACCCAAGCTGTGACTTGCTAGTACTTCCTTCATTTACAGAAAGTTTCGGTCTTGTGCTTATTGAAGCATTGGCTTGTGGAAAACCTGTTATTGGAAGCAATGTAGGTGGAATCAATGAAATCATAACAGAGGATGTAGGTTTATTGATTGATCCAAACGATAGCAAGGATTTGGCTAATGCTATTGATAGAATATTAGGCGATGAGGAATTGATGGAAAAATTCAAATCCAATGCAAGAAATAGGGCAAAAGAATTTGCAGAAACCAAATTGCCTTATGATGAGCTGAATTAAAATATCGAATATATGACATTTTAATCTAAATAAAAATATCACAAATCAGTGAAAAATTGATTTAAATAAATAATTTTGATTTAAATTAAAAAATAATAATTAATTAGCGAAATTATAATCAAATTTTCGATAAGAGTTATTAATTATAAAAAATAAAAAAAAAAAAAAAAAAAAAAAAAAAAAAAAAAAAAAAAAAAAAAAAAAAAAAAAAAAAAAAAAAAAAAAAGTTTTAAAAAAAAAAACTTAAAAAAACTTAAAAAAAATAGTATTATACTGTTCATATTGAATTAAAAAGAGGTTTTTATATGGGAGAAAAGGAGTTTACACACTTAACTGAAACTGGTGTGCATATGGTAGAAGTTGGAGAAAAACCACAGCAAAGAAGAACTGCAAAGGCAAGTGGAAAGATTCATCTTCAAAAAAAGACAATTGATATGATTAAAAATGCAGAAATCAAAAAGGGAAATGTATTGACAACTGCTCAAATTGCTGGAATTCAAGCTGTTAAAAAGACATCAGACATTATCCCACTTTGCCATCCTTTGAATCTTAGTGGAATCGAAATAGAGTTTGATGTTGGAGAAACTGAAATCACCGCTACCTGCGAATGCAGATTAACTGGACAGACCGGTGTTGAAATGGAAGCAATTACAGGTGTCAGTGTAGCTCTTTTGACAATTTGGGACATGACAAAAGCGGTTGAAAAGGATAAAAACGGCCAATACCCAGATACTAAAATTTCTGACATTGTTGTGCTTAAAAAGGAAAAAAATCTAAAAACTCATCAAATGCTCTATGAAAAGTGAGATTTTATATTAAGAACAAATAATATTATAAAATTTAAAATTATCCGATTTTAAGAATTATAAAATTTAAAAATTTGAAAATTATACTTTAAATATTATAAAATTTATTGACTGATTACTATGGAAAACATCCCAGAAAACATTAAGACAATAATCAATAGCTGCTATCCTTACATTGAAGATTTCAATCCTGCCCAAAAGGCAGCTATCGAATCTAGATACCTTGAAAACAACAGGAATTGTGTCATAGCAATTCCTACTGCAAGTGGGAAAACAGTATTAGGAATAATAGCAGCTCTCAAATCTATTTTAGATGGTGGCAAAGCAGTCTATGCTGCACCTCTTCTTTCAATTCAAAATGAAAAAGTGAAGGAATTCAAGAAATTTGAGGAATTTGGAATTAAGGTAGGAAAACACCCTTCCTCATCAGACTTATCAGTTATGGTCTTTGAATCATTTGATGCACTCACCCGATTTTCATGGGATGCACTTAGGGAAGTTGATACACTCATTATCGATGAATTCCATATGATTGGTGAATTTTCAAGAGGTCCAACAATAGAATGTGCAATCACAAGGGCTAAAATAATCAATCCAGGATTAAGAATCATTGCATTATCCGCTACACTTGAAAATATGGAAGAGATAGAGACCTGGTTGGATGCTACTGTTGTAGAACATGACTACAGGCCAGTTCCACTTCATAAGGACATATTGGATACTGAAATGTTCAATACTAAAAACAAAAATGATGTAGTTGTAAAAGTCTTGGAAAAGGCATTGGAAGATTATTCACAAGCATTAAGCTTTGTTTCAACAAGAAGATTTACAGAAAGTTTAGCAAGTTATGTTGCTGGAAAACTTAAAAGGAAAACCACTGCAGAGCAAAAGCAACGTTTCAAGGAAGTTGCCGATAAATTGCTTGCAGTTCCTGAGAAAAAAGGATCAAAACCAACTTCAACTTGTTTGAAACTTGCAGAAAGCTGTGAAAACGGAGCGGTGTTCCACCATGCTGGATTATTCAGCGAGCAAAAGGAAATTATTGAAGAAGAATTCAGAAATGGCAATATCCTAATGATTGCAGCTACTCCAAGTTTGATGTATGGGGTTAACTTGCCATCAAAATATGTTGTTATCAGAGACTATACAAGATGGACTTCACAAGGACCTCAAGCAATTCCTGTCTTTGATTATGAACAGATGTCTGGAAGGGCAGGCAGACCACAGTATGATGATGTGGGATACTCATATTTGGTTGCAAAATCAATGGAAGAGTCCATGACCCTTGAAGAACGCTATGTCAACGGTCAAGTTGAACCTACAAACTCAAAATTGATTGAAAACAAGGATGCGGTATTTAAGCAAATCATTGCACAAGTGGCATCAACTCTCTCAAAGACTCCAGAAGACCTCCAGGATTTCTTCAACAAGACTTTTTATGGATATCAAATGAGCAACTCTTCTATGAGTTTCTTTGCAGAAGAGGGATTGAAGTTTGAAATTCAAAATGCTTTGGAATTCCTATTGCAGAACCAGATATTGCAGGCAACACCAAGCGGATTGAAGACAACAGCATTCGGTAATTTGATAGCAAGATCTAACTATAGCGTTGAAACTGCTGTAAAAATCAAGGAGTATGCAAATCATCTTGATACATTCAATCCAGAAGAATTGATCTACCAATTGGCTCAAACTCCTGATTTGCCTCTCATCTCATTTAAAGGCAGAAAATCCAAAGAACCTGTTCGTGAAATGCTTTCAAACTATGGTCTTTTTGCCATCGACATAGGCAATCCGGAAGCTACAGCAGTATCTTTGATTGAATGGATCAATGAAAGAACAGAATATCAAATAGAAAATGCTTATCATGTCTACTCATCATCAACCAGACGTTCTGCATATGAAGCATCATTGCTTGTAAGATTTACCAAAAACACACTTGAAGTTCTTGGAAAATATCAATATTCAAAAGATTTGGATTTCCTTTCAGCAAGACTCTACTATGGTGTAAAGGAAGACATCATACATCTTGTTATTGGTGTGAAACGTTTAGGAAGACGCCGTGCAAGAGCATTGGTTGATGTGTTCGGTGAAGACTTAAGACCATATTCAGAAAAAGAGCTTCAAAAGGTTGAAGGAATAGGTCCTAAATTAGCTCAAAGCATTAAAAACTTCGCAGATAATTCTTAAATTATCTGTTTACTATTTTTAAAAAAAAAGTTTAGATTAGTTTAAATAAAGCAAAAAATAGGCTAAATTAACTAAAATCAATTAAAATTAAGTAAAAATCACTAATATGAATAAAAAAAAAGTTAAAAAAAGAAATAAAAAGCAGAGGATTATCCTCCACCTTCACAACCTTGAATATCATTCAAGTTAGCATTAAGTTCATCATACCCTTCCTTAATGTCTTTTAACTTTTCAAGGGTGTCCTTATCAATGCTTTCAACATCAAGGATGTCTTTTTCATTGACTACTTCTAAAGAATCAACTGCATACCATAAGGCGGGTTCCTCTAATTTTACCCATTGTTCGTTGTCTTCCTCTTTCAATTCAACAACTTTACTTATGGTACCAGTACCTGCATATCTAATAAAAGCACCAACATCAATTGTTTCTCCTCGAATATCACAAAAACTCATATTATCACCAACAAGTTTTAAGAAATTCTTCAAAGAAGAATATTTAGCATCACAAATTATTTAAAAAACAATTGATAATGCATTTTAAGAATATTTAGCATCACAAATTATTTAAAAAACAATTGATAATGCATTTTAATTAAATAAATTTAAATTTATTCTATTTTTACTTCAGCTGCTTCTTCGACTTCTTCTTCAGCTTCTTCAGCAACTGCTTCTTCATCTTCAACAATTTCGGCTTCAACTACTTCAGAGTCTTCTTTTAATTTTTTAGCTTCTTCTATTGCAGCTTCTTTGTTGATTTCTTTATCTAATAATACGTAATCTCCAATGCTTTTGACATCTTCAAAGTCCACTTCAATTTTGTTGGAAGAAATAATGTTTTTCTTAAGGATAATGGTCATGGAATTAATTATTCCTTCTTCTGAATCAAATTCAACATCATCGATTTTACCAACTTCATTTGCATTTGCATCTAAAGCTAACATGCCTAATAATTGTTTAATTTTCATTCTATTACCTCAATTATTATTTTTATGAAATTATGTTAATTTAACATCATAAATTCATGGGGAATTATTTTTTTTAAAAAAATATTTAATACATAATATTCAATTATTTATGGATATGATTATAAAATATATAAACTTATCTAAAATTTAAAATAAATAAAATTTATATAAATAAGAAATAATTTAATATTTTAAAAACAAATATAATAGTAATTTAAAAAAATCAAATAAAAAATAAAATGATTAAAAAAATTATCATTAGGTGAACTTGATGGAAGAAGCATGTCGAATTATCATAGAGGATATCATAAATGGGAAAATAACTACTCGACGTGAGCTTGAAGTAGAAAAAAGGCAATTATGTAGAGATAAGAACTTAAAGAAATTTATGAGCAATTCTGTAATCTTGGAACATGCAAGCCTTGAAGAAAAAAAGATCGTCTCCAATCTATTAAGAAAGAAACCAACAAGGACCATCTCTGGAGTGGCAATAGTTGCAGTGATGTGTCATCCTCACCAATGCCCTCATGGAAGATGCTATTATTGTCCTGAAAGTGATATTGCACCTCCAAGTTATACAGGAGAGGAACCTGCAGCACTTAGAGGCAGAATGTTTAAATTCCATCCATACGTTCAGTGCTACAATCGTCTAAAACAATTGCATAAGGTAGGACATCCTATTGATAAGGTTGAACTGATTATAATGGGAGGAACATTCCCTTCAAAGGACATCTGCTATCAGGAATGGTTTGTTTCACAATGCCTGAAAGCGATGATGGATTTTGGAGTGATACTTGAAAACATCAGAGAAATCGATGATGTTGAAACCTTCAGCAAAGAGGATCTTTTGAAATATCCTCCATATAGCAACAATGCCTTAAAGACATATCCTCCAAGCGATTATGTCCTGATAGATGATATTCAAAAAGTGAATGAAAGCTCTAATGTAAGATGCATTGGAATGACCTTTGAGACACGCCCAGACTACTGCAAAGAGCCTCATGTTGATAAGATGCTAAGTATGGGAGTGACCCGTGTTGAATTAGGAGTACAGACCATCCATAATCACATATATGAAAAGATTAAAAGAGGACACACCGTTGAGGATGTGATTGAAGCAAATAGAATCTTAAGAGATTCCGGAGTAAAGGTAGCAATGCACATGATGCCTGGATTATTCCCTCTTGAAAGAGATGAACCAATAAGAGAGCAATGTCCAGAGAAAGATTTGGAAATGTTTAAAACTATCTTCACCAATGAAAATTTCAAACCGGACATGCTAAAGATTTATCCTTGTCTAGTAACTGATGGCAGTGAACTTCACGACTTATGGAAAGAAGGAAAATACCGACCATATAGCGATGAGGAAGCTATTGATTTGATAGTTCAAATCAAAAAAATCTTGCCTAAATGGGTAAGAACCATGAGAATCCAAAGGGATATACCTTCAACATTGATTGAAGATGGAGTGAAGAAATCAAACCTTGGTGAACTTGTTTATAACCGTCTTGAAGAGAAAAAGATCAACTGCCAATGCATTAGATGCAGAGAAATCGGACATAAGAAGACCAAGGAAGAATATACAATTGATGATTATAAGCTCTTTGAAGAAGATTATATTGCAACAAAGGGACAAGAATACTTCCTATCCATTGAAGACAAGAATGAGGAAAGTCTTGCAGGATTCCTAAGATTGAGAATGCCATCAAAGGATGCTCATAGAGAAGAGATTAGTGATAAGACAGCAATAGTTCGCGAATTGCATGTTTATGGAAACATGATCAAGATTGGCCATAAGGGAAATAATATCGGACAGCATACAGGATTTGGTGAAAAGCTATTGAAACACGCTGAAGAGATAAGTATTGACCAAAACAAAGAGGAACTCTTGATTATCAGCGGTATTGGGGCTAGAAATTATTATCGTAAATTTGGATATGAACGTAAAGGTCCTTATATGGCTAAAAAATTAATATAATTAGTTTTAAACATTGTTTTATTAAAAAATATAAAAAATCAAAACAATCTAACAAGACAAAAGTATTATATAGTTTGAAGTTAAACTAACTATTGTATGGATATAAAACTAATATTGATTTAATGAATTTTTCTTAAATCATTATTTATAGAACCCTTGTAATATTATATTTATTGGAGATTATATCGTTTAAAAATAGGGAGATGACTTAAATGATCAATAAAGCTGAAAAACTTGCACAATCTATTGAATTTACCCATTTAGATAATACTGCAACAGTTGAAGAAATGAAAGCATTCTTCGATAAAGCTAAGGAATATCCTTTTTACTCTGTTGTAGTCTTACCACACTTTGTTAAATTAGCAAAAGAAGAATTGAAAGACACCAACATGAAAGTAGTAACTGTTGTAGACTTCCCATTAGGTGCAGGAAATACTGAAGGAAAAGTTGCTGAAGCTAAAGCTGCAATCGCAGAGGGTGCAGATGAAATTGACATGATGGCAAATATTCCTTCAATTAAACAACATGACTTTGAATATGTGAAAAATGACATTGCTGCAGTTAAAGAAGCAATCGGAGACCATATTCTTAAAGTAATTATCGAAAATCCAGTCCTTAACGAAGATGAAATGGCTGGAGCTTCCAGAATGTGTGAAGAAGGAGGAGCAGATTATGTTAAAACCTCAAGTGGATTCAACGGAAAACAACATTTCTATTCCTTGATGGAAAGTTTAAGAATCATGAAAAAGTCATCTTGAAATGAAAGCAGCTGGTGGAATCGATAACTACAAATTAGCAAATAATGTAATGGCTGCAGGAGTTACTAAAATCGGAACTTCCTCAGGACACATTATAATGGATCAACTTAATCAGGTACTTGATAATCAAAAAGTAGATCCAAATCAAAAAACAGGACCAAGACTTATTTAAATAAATTTTTAAAATTTATTTAAATTTTCTTTTTTATTTCTTTTCTTCTTTTTTTATTATTTTAATTATTTTAAATATTTTAAATATTTTAAATATTTTAATTATTTTAATTATTTTAAATATTTTAATTATTTTATTATTTTAAATATTTTAAATATTTTAATTATTTTTAGTTTAGTTTTATTTAACTTATCCTTTTTTAAAAAATAGTTCGTGATTAATAAAACTAAATATCCTTAGATAAAAAAAGTGCCGTAGGCCGGACTTGAACCAGCGACATCCAGATCTTCAGTC
>CAJOMK010000072.1 GCA_905235495.1 uncultured Methanobrevibacter sp. | reverse complement strand
ATAAACGTCCTTTTTCATAACTTCCCTTAAGACTGCAGTTGCATAAGATCCCTTGTCAATGGAGAACTCACACATCACTCCATCATCAGTTGCTACAGTACTTGCATCCCATACTTGGAACCTCATAGCTCTTCTTAAACCATGGCTTCCTAAACGAGGCATTTTAGGAACCTCAAAATCAGCTTTAGTCAATCCATAACTTTCTAATATAGCCTCTTCCATCTTGCCTACTTCTCCTCCAGCAAAAGGAACTTTTGTACCATACAATGGACAGGTTTGGTTTATTTCAAAGGAAGACACCATTTCCTGAAACTCTTCATTTGTTTTGACCCTTAAAATTCTTTCTTCCTTATCTATAACGATATCTCCTTCAATGTATTTGTCCATTCCCATTGCTACACGCTCACTTACTGCAGCATTGAATAAAAATGATTGATAAGCATGGACAAACATTCTTTGAAGAGGCTTTGGAAGTGCGTGAATTGCATTTTTATAAGCCTTATCTGACAATTCCACCTGAGATTTGTCAACTTCTTCTGGCTCAATTCCTTCCTTCTCAGCAATCTTTCTAATGGCTCTTTTTTCTTCCTTGATGAGAACCTTAAGCATCATCTTTTCATAACGCATTCCTGGATGCATCAATTCCAATGACTTTCCCCATTCTCCATCATCATAAGCTTGACGAGCTGCTCTAGCTTCTTCACCTTCTTCTGGAGAAGGATTGCCAATATATCGTCTTACAGCTTCCTTTAAGTCATTTTGAATGAGTGCTTCTCCAACCAAATGAGTGTTGGTTCTTGGTTTTCCAAATCTTTGCCAACCGAAGTAATTAGGAACACCAGTCTTTTCAAGGGTCTTTAAAATGGCATCTGCTCTTTTAGCAGCATCTTCAATAGCTAAGCTTCTTGTTTCTTCATCTTCTGATTCCATTCCATCAATGTCTTTCACCAAGATTCTGAACTTATTTCCTTTAAGTTGACCCATTCTTAGCTTTTTTCTTCCTCTTACAACCTTTAAGAATTCAGTATTGTGGATGGTTCCTTCCAATGCCTTGACTTGATTGAACTGTTCCTCAGAATCCATATTAGCAATGCAAATCCATTGACGAGTAATAGCTTTCTTGTCCTTCATTCCTGCAAAACCCATTCTTTTCCTATCAATATGAAGATCTCTTGCAATGTCAAGTAAAACATCAAGGGTGGTTCTTCCTAATTTTTCAATCCAAATGTAGATGTTTGGACCTTCTCCATCCGGAATCACTTCAGGGATTTCCTCTACATAGAAGTCTTCCCATCTGTTTCTTATTGTACCGCCGATACCTTCTTCCTCTGTAACATAAGTGTTTGCATTAAGCATGACTATTCCTCTTGAATAAAATGATAAATATAAATTAATGATTTATTAATTCATTGAAAAAGTTAAAATCAGTTATTAAATATAAAAAAATGCCCTGGCCGGGATTTGAACCCGGGGAATGGGATCCGCAGTCCCACGTGTTATCCAAGCTACACCACCAGGGCAGGAACAAATGAAAAATAGTAAAAATAGTCTAAAACAAGTAAGGTACTATTATAACATAATTATATTAGTATATTCCAATATATAAATCTTGGCTTGAATAATTAAAAGAGAAATGGAATGAATTAAAACAAGTATAATTTATAGGAGTAATTTCCATAGTTTCTAATAGCTACATTGACTCGCTCTGAACTTTCATAGTCTCCATTGGAAGATAATGCTTCCCCATTCAAATGATTGGTCTCCACAAATGCATAATTATAATCATCATCCAAATACTGTGAAAAGAAATCATCCAATACTGATTTAACTTCTCTTTTAGAGGATGCAGAATCGTTATTGCTGGATAAAATAAATGATATTCTTTCAATCAAACTATAATCTCTGCCATCAATCTTGGAAGACATGATTTCCATAATGTCCTGACTTGTTTTAAAATCATTGCTTTCTTCAGATAATGATGGAATTTCAATATCTGCCACCATATTAAATGCCATTAGAACCATAAGCAATATGAAGATGGAAAGCATCATATCAATTAATGATACAAATTCCCTGTTATCTTTAATTAAATCAATCATAAACTCACATAAATAATCTTTTTAAATTTATATTTGATTTTATCATATAAAAAGATTTTTAGAGCACTTAAATGATTTTAATATTGATTTAAAATAAGAATATTTAGTTAAATTGAAAAATAATAATATTGGAAAATTCAAATAAAATAAAAAATTACAACCAAAATAAAAAATTACAACCAAAATAAAAAATTACAATCAAAATGAAAAACAATAATGAAACTAAAAAAAAAGCAAAAAAACTAAAAAAAGTAAAAAAAAAAAACAAAAATGAAAAATATTAATGGTTTTTAATTTGAAATTGGAATTTTATTGATCAATCCTTTTTTTAGTTTATCCTGAACCCAAACGACAATGAATATTGAAACATATGATAATATACAAAGGCATAGAACAGTTAAAAGTACATTTGTTCCAATTATAGGATAAATCATTCGGAAATATATTTGCATAAATGGACAGCCCAATAAATAAATGTTAATGGAATGGGATTCACAAAACCTATAAAATCTTGACTGGTTAAGTTTATCAGAAAAGGAAGTTCTTGAAAAACCCATAAATATGAAATAGAACAATAATGCGCCAAAAAGCTCTTTAATATAATGAATGACATTTCTTTCTAAATTAAAATAATCAGTGAGCAATAATAATCCCAATAAACCTAATGCAATCATATAATATGTTTTTGAATCCCATTTTTCTATATTTTCATTAAAATAATATAATAAAATTCCTGCATAAAAAATAATGAAAAATGGTCCGGATTCACGAATGCAATAATAGCTAACGCCAGATAAGATTGATTCAAAAGATATTGCAGCCAGGATAGTTAAAGCACCAACTAAAATTAATTTTTTTCCATCCAAAAGGTTTCTTATAATTATGAAAAACAATGACACCCAGAACAATGGCCATAAAAACCATAAATGGTCTGTAAAAACACCTATACCCATTAATATAAAGCCGCTTATAAAATCCATGTGAAGAGGACGGCACCAAGTTCGTATATCGAAAAAAGTGTATAATGGAACAAGCCAGAGTGCACCATAAATAAAATAAGTCAAAACTAATCTTTTAGCCCTATTTTTTAACATCCCAAATTTAGTGCGAGGATGATTTTTTGTGGATAAAAGAAATAAAAATCCAGAACATAAAACTAAAGACGGCACTAAGCATACCTTAAGCAATGAAATCAAGGGCATTAACATAGGGGAACTGATACCTGTACTCAATGGCCAATGAGCACTTTCTGACCCATAAAACAACATACAATGATAAAATATAATCAATAAAATAGCTATTGTTTTTGTTTCAGATATGTGAATCTTTTTTGCATTAGTAACTTCTTGACTCATTTTTTATCCCCTAAACAATTTTTATAAATAGTATGGAATTTAGCTTCCATTTGTTTGTAGACATCCTTCTGGTTTCCTACACCAAAGTAAAGTTTACCCTCCTTGAGAAGATGGAAACCTAAAGGTCTGTTTTTTGGTTTGTCTCCATCAACAGTTGCTAAGAAAAATACTTGTGCTTCATTCATAAATTCATCTATTCTTTCTGCACCTTCTGTCATTTATATCACCTAAATGCATAATTTAATTTTTTTGATTAAATAAAATTGTATATTTTATTATAATATTATTTAGTATTTAATCATTTATAAATTAATTTAATTGAATAAAAATCTATAAAAATAAAAATTAAAAAATAATTAAAATAATTAAATTAAAATAATTAAAATAATTATAATCATTTATTATTTGATAAAATATAATCAATAACTCTTTCTTTTTTCTTAATGGACTCATCAGCTGCTTTTTGCACTTTTTCCTTCATGATTTCAAAGTCTTCTGGAGTTGTATCTCCAACAAGTTTTTTGATTTTAGTGTATGCAGCTTCCCTGAATAAAGGAACTAAAGTTTCTTCTGTTCCATCATCCTTCATGAGAATAGGGGAACCCTTATCGTTTACCTCACCGATTTCAGTAATGTAAACTCCAACATCAGAAACTACCTTTTTAACATCTTCAGCAATTTCTGGAGGAACTACAAGCATAAGGGAATCTGTAGAAACACCTAAAGAATCAATATCCAAATCTTCAAGCATATTCAATACGTTTGGAGCTACAGTGGATTTGATTTTGTCATGATAGAACTCCAATCCTACACCAGTTGTTTCACAAATCTCATGAGCATCTCCTCTAAGGCCACCATTGGTTACATCGGTCATTGCATGAACATCCTTAACAAGATCCGCTGCAAACAATGCTTTGGAAGCTTTTACAAAACTGATGTTCATTGTATCCCATACAACATCAAAGTAACCGTTATAGAGTGCTGTTGTAGTGATTGTTCCGCCACCAGCACCTTCAGTCATAAGAATAATGTCTCCTTCAGTTGCTCCTTTTCTTGCAGTTGGAGGATACTGTGAAACACCTACACTTCCAACACAGCTGACTAACCTGTCACCAAGAACCATGTCTCCACCTACACGTAAGGTACTTCCTGCAACAAGAGGAACATCAATAAGCTCAGATGCTGCGCATACACCTGCTGTATAATCAAACAATTTTCCTATATCACCATCATCAGCCAAGTGAAGATCGCTTAGAATTGCTACTGGGTCTGCTCCCATTACACAAACATCTCTTAAGGTAGCTCTAGTTACATGAAAACCGCCTAAAAAGGGATATTCACTTAATCTTGAATGAATTCCATCAACAGCAGTTGTTACATAAACATCATCTCCAGGTGCTGGAACTCTAACCACACCACCATCATCCTGAGCATTTGGATCGACTACAGATTGAACATTGGTACTTTTAACAATCTGTGCAATCTTTCTGTGTACAAAGAAGTCACCTGCACCACGGGAGCCTACACCCATCTTTCCCATGCCTACATTTGCCTTTGGCACAGTTATGATGTCTTTTAAGAACTCATCTTCAGTATTATTAAGCTCCATTGTGGTCTTGACTTCATCAATGACACTTTCAGCCATCAATATTGAATGTTCATCTGAAATGTCCTTAAATTCTCTTATTCTTTCTGCAAGGATAGACTTAAGCTCTTCTTCATCTTCACCTTTGGTAAGCCTTCCTCTTACAAAACCTTCTATATCCATGTTTACACCATTTAGAAATAATTATAAATTTTTGAATTTTAAGTCTTATAAAAAATAATAATGTTAGAAATTATAAATGAAATAATCAAAAACTAACAAAATTTATACATTCATTTGGACAAGCTGCAACACATACCTTACAGTCTCTGTAGATATAACTTTCCCTTAGAGAGGATTTGCCATCTACAATTAGAAAACTATTGTTAGGACAGACAGAAACACATCTTTGGCATCCTTACAGTTCTCTCTATTAATCTCGATATGAGCTTGTTCAATTTCTTTTTCTTTCTTTTTTTCTTCAACTTTATCCTTCTTAAAAAATGAAAATAGTCCCATAAACTTACTTTATAAAAACAAATTAATAAGTTTTTATTAATGAATTTAAAAAAAAAGCAAAAAAAATTATAAAAATAAATAAAAAAAATTAAAAATACACCACAATTTGAGACTGTAAAATTTCATAGGCTTATTATAATTTTATTAGATTTCTTTATAAGTAAAAATTAATATTATGATTTTAAGCCTAAACTTTTTTACAAACTCCGCAAATTTAAAAAAAGCAAAAAAGTGATTAAAATTATATAAAAAGACATCACAATTTAAAAAAATAGAAAAATAAATTATTTGAATTTGTTAAAAAAAATCACACGTGAAAAAGAAAAAAATAAAAGGAAAGGATTTAATCAAGCTTCATTTAAATCCTTTGATGGTTTTCTATACTTGAAAATAAAGTACACACTAAAAATAGCAGCCACAATTACAGAAATCAGATTAGCTACAAATGAATCTAATCTCAATCCTTCTGGAGCTTGTAGAATATATGCAATAGCTATCACCAAACATACAATAGCTGGAACGAATGTGATTATAAAATGCTTTTTATTTTCAATCAGACAGACAGTTGCAGCTAACAGAACTGCTACAGCTATGAACAATTGAGCCCAAGCCATATATCTCCAAATCAATGAAAAATCAACGAATGTTAATGCAAATGATAGGATAAATAAAGGCAATGCTATCTTCACCCTTGAGATTAAGGCCCTTTGATTCAATTTAAATCCGTCTGCTACAGTTATTCTAGCAGCACGTAACGCGGTATCCCCCGTGGTGATTGGACATATTACAACACCAATGATGGTAAGGACCAAACCAATAGGGCCAACCAATGTTGTAGCTATTTCATTTACACCAACAGCAGGTGTAGCACCATAGATAACAGCCAATTGGGGTTGTCCATGGAAGAATGCCATGGCAATAGCTGCCCAAATCAATGCAAGTATACCTTCTACAACCATTGCACCATAAAATACCAAACGCATATCCTTTTCATTTTCCATGCATCTTGCAACGATTGGAGATTGGGATGAATGGAAACCAGAAATTGCACCACATGCAATTGTTACAAACAAGAATGGGAAAATGGATTTGGTAGTTAAATAAAGCCCAGGAGTTGTAAATTCTGGAATTGTATAATTAGGGTTCATCAATAATGCTGAAATCATAACAACAG
>CAJOMK010000071.1 GCA_905235495.1 uncultured Methanobrevibacter sp. | reverse complement strand
TTTTTTTTTTTTTTTTTTTTTTTTTTTTTTAATTTGCTTCTTATTTAAGCTTGTTCGATTATTTTGTCTTTTAAGTAATATGTGGAGTTCAATTTTACTTTAGTTGCTTGTGTATAATTTTTATGTTTTTATCATGTATGATTTTTTTTTTTTTACTTTTAAATGGTTTTAATTAGAAATTTTTATATGTGGTTATTTATTGTTCATTGGTTGGGTGGATTAAAGGTAGTGGTTTGTAATTTCAAAAGATATGTTTTTTTTTTGGGTGTTGTTTATTCTCTTTAAAGGTGAGTTATCTTTAATTATTTAAAAAATGATTGTTATCTGATTAATTCAAAATAAAAAGATTTCAATCATTTATTATGTTTTTCATTTTTTTTTTTCAAAAGGAAATCATCAAGAATATGGTGTATTCGGCTTTTTTTTTCTTTGTATTTTTTTTTTTAAATAAATCCTAAGATGTAGTATTATGTAAAAGTGTTCTGGTCTTGTAGGTTCTTTTGCTTTGTTTTCTTCTCATGTGATTTTTATCAAATCTAATGATGGCATGGGGGGGTGGTGGTGGTTGTCTTTTTTTTTCTGGTTTTTATTCATTGTATAGTTTTCTAGTAGTTTGGCATGTAGTGGTAGATGGGGGGGTGTGTGTGGCAATATGGGATACTTCATTTTTTTTTTTGGGATTGGTGAATCAAAACTTATTGGTGTTGGTAATTCAAGTGCATTTAATGTAGATATCATATTTTTTTAACCTTTTTGTTTTCTTCAATATCCTTCCAAAGGTTTTAAAAACAGTATATCTTTTGTTAGTATCATAGATTTTTTGGTGTCTTTCTAGATAGTTCTTAGTTATAATCTAATGTATTGAATATTCTTTCTTCTTTGATATATTTTTCTCTTAGATGTTTGGGGGTTTGAATTGGTTATTGCCTCATATTTTTTGGATGAACTATCCTCCGTTGGACGAATGTCAAATCGGTTTGAATTGGTTATTGCCTCATATTTTTCCCTTTTTTTTAGTGTCTTTAAGGTCTGTTGAAAGGGAAGAATTGGAACAGCATATCTGTTTCCATAACCGGATTCGATAATTGAACTTGGGCAGGGAAAGAGTGTCCTTTTTAAACACGCTTGGGATTCTTTTCATAATTGTTCTGAAAATATGTATTTTTTTAATGAAATATATTCTTATTTTTCCTTATTTTTCAATTATATTTCGTATAAATTGAAATTAAATTTTAGGTTTTGTAATATATTTTTAAGAAAAAGTATTATAGTATTTAAATCTTTTGTCTTTAGTTTCCAAGTAACCTTTATATTTAATCTTATATATAATATATAATCAGTACATTAATGTTAAGCTGAGCTAGCTCATTAACGTACGATGATTTGAGATTAAGGTATGCCTTAACATACTTTAATATAGATTTGAAAAACTTTTTTAAAAAAGAAATTAGATTGAAATCTATTAACTTTAAAAATTTTTGATTTGGTTTTTAAAGTTTAAAAAAAAAACGGAATTCTTGAATTTTGATTTGGATTCAAGAAAGTAATCTATTAAGATTTTTGATTTGGATCTTTATAGATTAAAAATAGTGAAAACTATTTAGGTTGAGTATCTCAATTATTTCAATTTTAATAAAGTTTAATATTTTTTCAATCGATATTAAATCTTTAAATCGTATTAGTTTTGATTTGATAATGCGATTTAATGCTTATTGGATTGAAATAGTTGGATAGAGTCTTTAATTGAAAGATAAGATTTTAATTTAGGACTATAAACTAAATATTTTAATAGAGGAGGATAAACTCTATGTCTGATGATGTAAAAATTGTAATGTTTTGTTGTAACTGGTGTTCCTATGGTGGAGCAGATACTGCAGGTACTGCAAGAATGCAATACCCACCTAACATTCGTGTTATAAGAGTAATGTGTTCTGGAAGAATTGACCCTCAGTTTATTTTGAAAGCATTCAGAGACGGTGCTGATGGTGTATTCGTAGCAGGATGCCACATGGGTGACTGCCACTACGATGCAGGTAACTATAAACTTGACAGAAGAATGAGATTAGTTTATAAATTAGTCGAAGATATGGGAATCGGAAGAGAAAGAGTCTACCACGACTGGATTTCTGCTTCTGAAGGAGAAAAATTCGCTAGTTCTGTAAAAATGATGGTAAACAGAATTAAAGATTTAGGACCTTCCCCATTAAAAGCACAATTAGATGCTGAAGGATAGATTTAACTGGAGGATTATTTATGGCAGATAAAGCTAAAATAGGAACTATGTGGCTCGGAGGATGTTCCGGTTGTCACTTATCCATTGCGGACTTTCATGAATCTTTATTAGATGTTTTAGAATTAGCACAATTCGAATTCTCACCAGTATTATGTGATACTAAATATGATGAAGTGCCTGAATTAGATGTACTCATTGTAGAAGGGGGAATTAGAAACGAAGAAAACAGAGAATTAGCAGAAATGTTAAGAGAAAAAGCTGGCCTCGTTATTGCATATGGTACTTGTGCAGCTTATGGTGGTATTCCTGGTCTCGGTAACTTACACACTGTTGAAGAATTAACTACTGAAGGTTACGTCAACTCATGCAGTACTGTAAACCCAGAAGGTATTATTCCTAACGAAGATGTACCATCCTTAGAAAGCAGAGTAAGACCATTAGGTGAAGCTATCCAAGTAGATCTCTTAATTCCTGGTTGCCCTCCAAAATCTGACGTAGTAGCAGAAGCTATTCTTACCTTATTAAACGGAGGAACTATCGAATTACCAACCACTAACCTTTGTGAAGTATGTCCTAGAGAAAAACCACCTGCTGGTCTCGCTATGGACTTCATTAAAAGACAATTTGAAGTTGGTAAACCAGAAGATGATTTATGTTTAATTGCTCAAGGTTTAGTATGTATGGGACCTGCAACTGTATCCTTATGTGGTGCACAATGCCCAAGTATTTCTATCCCATGTAGAGGATGTTACGGACCTACTGCTAAAGTAAACGATGCAGGTGCAAAAATGATTTCTGCGATTGCATCTGACTACGGTATTAATGAAGATAAAACCGTCGACCCTGAACAAGTAGCTGATCAATTAGATGATATTGTAGGTACTTTCTACACTTACACTTTACCAGCTGCTTTAGTCCCTGCTAAAATGCAAAAAGGAGGAAAATAATATGGTAAAACTTACTATGGAACCTGTAACTCGTATTGAAGGTCACGCAAAAATTACTGTACACCTTGACGAAGCAGGAAATGTAGAAGACACTAGATTACATGTTATGGAATTTAGAGGATTCGAAAAATTCTTACAAGGACGTCCAGCTGAGGAAGTACCTCGTATTGTACCAAGAATCTGTGGTATTTGTGATGTACAACACCACTTAGCAGCTGCTAAAGCTGTTGACCAAATCTATGGATTTGACGATGACGAAATCTTACCTGCTGCTTACAAAATGAGAGAATTAATGAACTGGGGATCTTACATGCACTCTCACGCTCTCCACTTCTACTTCTTAGCAGCACCAGATTTAGTAGTTCCTAACGGAACCAGAAAAACAAGAAACGTTTTCCAAATTATCCAAGATATGCCTGAAGTTGCTTTACAAGCTATTAAAATCAGAAGAAACGGTTTAGATATTGTATCCGCAACTGGTGGTCGTCCAATTCACCCAACTTCCTCTACTCCTGGTGGTATTTCTACTGAATTAGATGAAGAAACTCAATCTGACTTATTAGTAAAAGCTAAAGAAAACGTAGAATTAGCACAAGCAACCATTGAATTAGCAGTACCTATCTTAGAAGAAAAAATTGACTTAGTCAAAACCTTAGGATACTTCGGTGACACCCGTCACTGCGGTCTCGTAACCAAAGATGGTGACTGGGATGTATACAACGGTAAAGTCAGAATAAAAGACAAAGACGGTTCTATTTACACTGAATATAACAACCTTGAATACAAAGATATTGTTGCTGAACACGTAAAACCTTACTCCTGGTTAAAATTCCCTTACATTAAAGAATTAGGATACCCAGAAGGTATTTACAGAGTAGCACCATTATCACGTATTAACGTTTGTGACAAAATGCCTGATGCAGCTCCTTTAGCACAAGCTGCTTTAGAAGACTTCAGAGACAAATTCGGTTACGCACAATACCCATTATTATTCCACTGGGCAAGATTAATCGAATTATTAGCTGCTGCTGAAATGGCTGTTGATGCATTAGAAGGTGACTTATCCGGTGACAAATTCCCAGAAGCATTAGAAAGAACTGCTGGTGAAGGTGCAGGTATTGTAGAAGCTGCTCGTGGTACTTTAATCCACCACTACGCAACTGATGATGAAGGTTTAATCACCCAAGCAAACATCATTGTAGCAACTATCCAAAACAACCCTGCAATGGAAATGGGTATTCAACAAGTAGCTAAAGACTACATCAAACCTGGTGTAGAAGTAGATGACTCCATCTTCAACTTAATGGAAATGGTTATCAGAGCTCACGACCCATGTTTATCTTGTGCTACCCACACTATGGATAGCCAAATGAGATTAGCTACTGTAGAAGTATATGACAGTGAAGGAAATATGATTCAAAAAATCTAACTTTGGAGTGTTAAAATGATAGTATTCAATGAAAATAGCTGTATTAAATGTGGAGCATGTGAAGGCGTTTGTCCTACAGCAGCTATTGAAGTAGGCGATCACATCGTTTACTGTGATACTTGTAACGAAGAACCTAAATGTGCAGAAGCTTGTCCTAACGGTGCTTTACAAGTAGAAGACATAGCTATTGATGAAGAAGGAAACACTCAAGTTAGATTAATCTTTAACAAAACCAAATGTGATGAATGTGGAGATTGTGTAGATGCATGTCCTTCCAAAACTCTCAAATTAGATGCAGAAGATTCTCAACTCCTTAAAGGATTCTGTGTGATGTGTCAAAAATGTGTTGACATTTGTCCTGTAGACGTAATCGGAGTTCCTGGAGTAAAAGAACCTGCAAGCAGAGTTATTGAACCAGAAGGCCGTGTATACATTGATGATTGTAAAGGATGTGGCGTATGTCTAGCTGAATGTCCTGTTGATGCAATCACCTTATCTGCTTATGGAGAACCTATCGAAGTAGATGAAGACAAATGTATCCAATGTGGAGTATGTTCACAATCCTGTCCATGGAATGCAATTTTCATCGCAGAAAATGCAAACCCTGCTAAACGTACTAAAAATATGAAATCATTCACTTTAGATGCTGAAGCATGTATCGGTTGTAATTCCTGTGTTGACATTTGTCCTGGAAGCTTCATCACTCCTAAATCTGACTTGACTGTAGATCTTCCAGAAGCATGTGCTGCATGTGGTCTCTGTGTAAATGTATGTCCAGTAGATGCTATTGACTTAGATGTAGAATTTGGTGCATCTAAATTCGGTGCTTCTACTGAAGGAATTTGTTGGGACGAAGAAAAATGTCTCTTTGATGGTGGTTGTGCTTTAAAATGTCCTACTGAAGCTATAAAAGTAGTAACCAAAAGAGGAATGGAAGTACCATCCCGTCAAAAAGATATGGGCGAACAATCTTTCACCATGTGTGTAAGATGTGGTGCATGTGCTAACGTATGTCCTAACGATGCATTGACCTTAGACTACGTAGACAAAGAAATTGATGGTGAAGTAGTATCTAGAGATAGAATCATCTTCAACCCATCCAAATGTGACGAATGTGGAGAATGTATTGACGCATGTCCATATGATATGTTACACAAAGCATACAAAGTTAACTTACCTATTGCTGGATTCTGTACTCTCTGTGAACAATGTCTCGCAAAATGTACTCCTGAATCCCTTACCTTAAAATAGGTAGGTTCTAAACACAAAACATAAATCAATCCTGAATTCAGGTATAAGGCACTTAACAATAGGAGGTTAAGTGCCTTTTTTTATTTATTTTAATTTTTTTATCAATCAATTTTTTAAACTATTTTTATAAATCTACTAATTTTCATATTCTTTGTTATTTTTTAAAATATTTCTATTTGCTATTTTAATCAAATTTATTAAACATTAAATTAAATATTAAATTAGTTATAACTTAATATTATTTTAAAAAAAATTTTTTATAATCATAGGAAATTATTTTAATTTTAAAATTATTGCATTATTTGAAGTGGTCTTATGTTTGATTTAGTTCTAAAAAATCTTAAATTATTGGATTATCCAGATGAAGTGTATTTAGCTATTGAAGATGGCAAGATAGCAAAAATTTCAAAATCTATAATCGAAGGTGAAAAGGAGATAAATCTTAAAGGGCAAATAGTATTGCCTGGTCTTATTGATCCTCATATACACTTCAGAGATCCTGGATTAACATATAAGGAAGATTTTAGAACTGGTTCTATGGCTGCAGCAAATGGGGGATTCACATTTGTTATGGATATGCCTAACACTGTTCCAAAAACCAATACATATGGTGCATTTAAAGAAAAGCAAAAGATTGCAGAATCCAAATCTCTAGTTAATTTTGGACTTCATGCAGGATATTCCACACCTGATGAAATGGAAAAGATTCTTGAATTGAATCCGATGTCATTTAAAGTCTTTATGGATTTGGAAACTGATGAAGGCTTGGATAAGATTTTCAGTGACATTTCTAATTTAAGCAAAAAAACTATCGTAACTACACATTGTGAAAAAAGGGAAATTGTATTGGAGTCTACCAAAAATTTGGAAGAAGAAACTGATGCCATTGCATACAGCTATGGCCGACCTGCAGAATCTGAGGATGAGTCTGTTGCACAAGCAATTGAGCTTTCTAAAAAATATGGTGTTGATTTGCATATTTGTCACTTAAGCACTAAAAATGCAATGAACTTGGCTATTTCCAATAATGTTAGTTTTGAGTTCACACCTCATCATTTGCTATATGACAATACTGCATTCAATGAGTTTGGAACATTAATCAAAACCAATCCTCCTTTAAGAGAAAAAGGTAAAAACGTCACAATCGCTGATTTGAATGAAAAATCAATCATTGGAACTGATCATGCACCTCATAACTTAGAAGAGAAAACCAAAGGAGTTTGGGATTCAAGTCCAGGTATCCCATCTTTGGAAACAGTTTTATCATTATTGTTGACTGAAGTAAACAAATCAAACATTGATTTAAAATTAATTCCAAAGATATTTTCTGAAAATGCAGCTAAAAGGTTCAAACTAAACAATAAAGGTTTCATTAAAGAAGGATTTGGTGCTGATTTGGTTGTTGTGGATTTAAAACAGGAAGGAACCTTTGATATTGATAAGTTCTATACAAAAGCAGAATACTCTCCATTTGACGGACTTCCATATCAAGGAAAGGCAACTATGACAATAGTCAATGGTGAAGTTGTTATGGAAGATAATGAATTAATTTTATAATTATTATCCTCTTATGGATACATATAATCAACTTAATAAATTCTATTATCTTATATCTTTATTTATTTTAATTATTCGATTGATATTTTGAATTGTTTTTTTAGTTCTATTCATTTAATCAATCGTTATTTTTATTAAATTGATTTAATTTCTTCATCACTTTTTCACTTTTTTTAGTTCTAATTTTTTCACTTTTTCAATTTTCCACTTATTCATTTTTTCATTCTCTTCATTTTTTTCATTTTTATTTTTCCAATATTCTTTTGAATCAATGTTGTTAAATTGTTTCAATATTATGTCAATTATTGATAATAATTCTTATTTTCTAATTCAAAAGATTTATAGAAAATCTTTTTATTAATAAAAACTATATATTATAGTAAATCTAAAAAAACTTGATT
>CAJOMK010000070.1 GCA_905235495.1 uncultured Methanobrevibacter sp. | reverse complement strand
ATTGTTTCCTTTGATTTACTTAAAATTTCGTTAAATATTTCTTCTAGTTTTGCAGGTAAGGCATTGTTTAATAAGTCGAGAACTTCATCTCCTTCAAGGGCAATGTTTTCAATCCTTTCTTTCAACTCATGGTCTATATATCTCTTCTCATTATTCACAATTTCATCCAAATCCACTTCTTTGGTTTTATAGGATTCAAGTTCATCGAGTATTGGGCCAACCTCATTAAGGACAGTTTCCTCATCTAAAATTTCCTTAATCTTGGAAACTCTTTCAAACAAATCTCTGTTTTCCTTGAAGTAGTCTAAAATAACTTCAGGTACAAGCTGATAGATTGGAGCATCCTTATTGATCATGATTAAATTAGGCATATCCCCTAAATCAAGGAATCCTTCAGTGTAAATGTAATAGATTAGTTCATATCCTCTTAATTCCTCTTGGAAGAATGGGGAATCTGAAGCCGTAAGTATTGTATAGTATTTATTCAAACCTAAATCCATAAGATAATCTGCATCTTCATGGCTTTCCACGAGAATTGCTTTGCTTGCATCATAATTAGGTTTTGATGCCTTAGGCTCATGGAGGTTTTTCATAAGCTTGTCCAAGTCGTATAATGGAAGGTTGCTTACCTTTTCTTTAGCATTCATTACAAAGTCTAAGCGTTCATTGATGATTTTCTCATCTTTAATAGGAGCAAGGAGCAATATTCTATTTTTGGAGTAGGAGGTATTTGAATAGCTTAGCACTTTTTCTATGATT
The DNA here is from genome assembly GCA_905235495.1 of uncultured Methanobrevibacter sp. Classification (GTDB taxonomy): domain Archaea; phylum Methanobacteriota; class Methanobacteria; order Methanobacteriales; family Methanobacteriaceae; genus Methanobrevibacter. The sequence goes on along the minus strand of CAJOMK010000070.1, from coordinate 6,130 downwards.
TCTTCGTATAGCTGTATGGCCCTTTCGCTTTTTAGGAATTTTTGAGCAGGATTTCCGATTAATTGATTCATTATTTCAATAGCCTTTCTTTGGCTGATTCCTTCAATGTTTATCAGTCTTTCGAGGTCAAGATCTTCAATTACCTGATTTAATTCCTCTTCTCCTCCCAATTCATTAATGATTTTTTGAGATAATTTATCTCCAATACCCTTAATGTTCTGTAACTGTGCTCCTTCCATAAGATTACCTCAATGAGAAATTATGATTTTTGTTTTTGTTAATATAGGGTTAATTTTTTTTATTTTATTATTAATTTTTAAATCTTTTGATTGTCAAGAATTTCAATCCTAATCTGATTTGAATATTGATTTTATTTTGAAAAAGTTAATTATTTTATTATTCTATTATTCTATTATTTTAATCCCTTATCAAAATTGGCTTTTGTCAAATCAGGACAATATTTAACTATTGCATCCTTTGATTCTTTTAACTGTTCTCCTTTTTCATCAATGAAGTTCCTATATGCATTTCCAATATCTGTGATGTAATCCAATAATTTCCATCTTGCATCAATTGAAAAGCTGGAAATTCCTATTGATTTCAAATAGTCAATCTCATCAATCAGACAAAGCTCTTCAGAGTTTAGGATTATTGTCATATCCTCGTTCAAACTGGTTTTGATTGGATAATATTGATTTCTTCTGTTTTTAAGATAGTATTCATTTGAATCAATATAATATCTATTATCATAAGAATCATTATTATTCTTTCTTTGCTTTTGATTGTATTTGCTTATTAGCTTTAATTGCTTTTTCGAAACAATTTCCTTTCTTGTTATCATTGATTCGATATTTCCATGAACCAAGACTTCCAATTCTGGAAGTGCTGTGTCTTTTGATATTTCCTTATAATAGTCTTCCATAAGATCCTTGATGTTTTTCTTATAAATCTCCGGAGATATGGATAAGGTTTTATAATTATTCCTCTCCAGAACCGCCTCTATGTTATAGACATTCAATGGATAATTTCCATAAAGATCGACATCAAACTTATCTTTTAATGACTCGTCCAATCCAATTAAGCTGGTCATTATGTCAATCTCCAGATTCATTTTTTTAAGAATTCCCATAATCTTGATTATGGATTCCTTTGATTGCTTAGGTGCAATGTCTGGAAGTTTCCAAATTAGCTTATAATCTTGATTTTCAGATATTTCAAGCGCTTCCTTTAGGAAGTTGACACAATAGCTTATGTTAAAGCCATGTTCCTGAAGGGATTTATTTTCCAATATGTCTTGACTTATCTCTTCGAAGTCCTTATTTGGAGGTATTTCCAAATAGATTCTATCAAAAATGGGCTCCTTATTATTAAGATTTCTTAATATTTCCAAGCTATTGACATATGCTGAAAGCCCATATTCTCTTTTCCCATCATTTATAACCTTGGATTTCAAATCAATTTTACTTCTCAACTTTTCATTCAAGCGATTGATGTTTCTTTCAGCTATTTCCAAATCCTCTGCACTTGGCTTGTAGCTTTCAATTATCTCTTCTTCAAGCTTGTTGAAGAATGTTCTTCTAAGTTCATTGATTTCACTGATTGGGGTGAATAAGCTTTTATTGTTATTTATTGTAATCTTTTCAATGTAATAAGGCAAATCTCCAATTTTCAATAGCTGCTTTTTAATTGTTTCATCGGATATAAGTTTTTTGATAGCCTCTTCCCAAGCCTTTTCTCCCTTGATTTTCAGGGTGATCACTTTGCCGTTATCCAATTTGAGATTTCCTTTCAAGTGAGGATAATTGTCGCTGTCTATTCTGAAGTAAAGTTCCAATAATGATTTTTTGATGAAATGCTCCTCTTTCTTGTGAGGGAGGTCTTTCACTTCATTTATCAATGAGTTTTTCTTGGTAAGGTAAACCTTTGAACCTTTTTGCAGTGGGAAATCTATTCTTTTGTTTTCCCTAACTCTTTTGATAACCAGAAGTTTTCCTTCAATATCCTTGTCTTTTTCTCTTTTTCTCCAATGTTTATCCTTTGAATCCTTTAAGACTGGCTTGGAGGATATGTCGAATCCATAGGTTTGAATGGAATCTTCATTCTGATTGTCTTGATTGATCTCCTTTTTAGCTCTCTTTTCATTTCTTTTAGCTCTTTTATCTTGTTTTGTCTTTAATTTTTTCTTATCCCTTTTAGATTTGTTGTCTTCGTTTTTCTGATTGTCGTCAGTATCCAAATTAGGATTATTTTCAATCAATATTCCATCTCCCTTTTCTGGGATGTGGATGAGATTATCCTTAAGTAAAATGTGAATTTCTTCAGTTTGAGGATTGTATCTATGTATATTTCCTACATATAATCCTTGATGCCCTGGCTTTTTCCTATTCATTATCACAGGGTTGTTTTTAGGGATTAGATGTCCAGTAGTAAACTCTCTATTGAAGACCAATTCCAGCTCTTCAAGGGATTCAAGATTCTGCAATTTCTGTTCTCTTTTAAGCTTGGCAATGTTTTCCTTATCTTGAGCCTTTTTCAAATCGGTGCTTCTTCCTTTCTTGCCCTTGCTTTTTCTCTCCAATTCCTTGATGTTCCTATTCAATGCTTGGCTTGTCTTGTCATATCTTAATTTATTAAGTCTTTTTCTATAGTTTTTGACGACTGTTGCAACATAATCATTGCTTCTCATTCTGCCTTCAATTTTTATGCTGTCCACTTCAAGATTGACTATTTCATCAAGATGCTCAAACAATGAGAGATCTTTTGGGGATAATAGATAGTCTCCTTCAGTTTTAGGGTTTATTTTCTTGGTTTTATTGATGTTCAATTCATACCGTTTCCTACAAGGTTGAGCACAGGTTCCCCTATTTCCACTTCTTCCACCTTGCATGGAAGATAAGAGACAATGTCCTGAATAGCTGTAGCATAATGCACCATGAGCAAATATCTCTATTTCAACTCCAAGTGAGTGTGCATAGTCAATGATTTCTTTAAGTTCATCCATTTCAGTTTCCCTTGGAAGAACACTTCTTCTTATTCCATGCTTAGATGCCCATTTGATTCCTTCAATATTGTGGATGTTCATTTGGGTTGAAGCATGGATTGGAAGATTTGGAATGTTTTCATTGATGATCTTTACAAGTCCAATGTCCTGAATGAGAACTGCATCTACACCCATCTTATATAATTCCAAAAGGTAATTAGATACTTTTTCCAATTCACCTTCCTTGATTAAGATGTTGACGGTTACATAAACCTTCACATTATGCAAGTGAGCATATTTAACTGCCTCTCTTATCTCTGGAACTGTGAAGTTTTCTGCATATTTTCTTGCTCCAAAGTTTTCTCCAGAGAGATAAATGGAATTTGCACCAGACAATATTGCCAGTTTCAAATGCTCTGCAGATCCTACAGGTGCCAGTAATTCAGGTAATTTCATTATTTTTCCTCGAGTAATAAGTATAATTTATTAACTAATTTTTGATTAACATGATTTTTCATGAAGTCTTCCGTTGATAAAGTTTCCTTTATTCAATCTTGATAATGTAATGTTTTTAATTTGCTCTTTGAGTAAGTTCAAGTCATAAGTGTTGTCTTCTTTTAATGCTTGTGAGTAAAGTGATACGATTGTGGAACTGTATTGTGGAGAGGAGAATCTGCAATCGATTATGCAGGAGTTTACTCCAGTGTCCTTAATCAATTCCACCTCATCAATTAGGCATAGGCAGTCCTTATTGATGAAATGACTGTGCATATTATAATCGAACACAACCTTATATTTGAATTTTTTACGTTTTTGGTCTTCAAGTATTGCATAATCTGAAGAATCCTTGACTATGAAGTCTTTTCCATCATTAAGATTTGAAAAGTCGTCCTTACTGCTCATAACTTCAAGGTTTCCTTGGATGATGATGTTTAAGTCCACATCTTCATTTCCTTTGATGAATTGGTATTTGGAAACCAATTCCTTAATTTCTGTATGTGACAATTCAGAAGACAATATTATGCTTTTAAATCCAGTGCCATATAGGTTCTTTACATTATAACTATTCCAGACATTTAGGTTATGGTTTCCATAAACCTTATTTCTAAAGCTTTTAGCTATTCCTGGAGTGTCATACATTATAGGAATTCTCATTCCTTCATCTTCCAACTCTTCAATGATTTTGCTAATTTTTTCTATTTCCTCATCACTTATGAATGAGGATAAGACAAGCACCAATTTGTCTTCCACATTTTCCTTGCCCTTATAGACAATGGAATATGCCTCTTTCAACAAGTCCTTGATGTTCTGGAAGTATTCTTCCTGACTATAGTAGGAAAATGATGGATCAAAGAAATATTTGTGTATCGGCAATTTGGATGTCATTTTAATAAGTTCTAAATTGTCTGCAAATATTGAAAGATTAAGCTTCTCATTTCTAACTGGGATGTCTGTATAAGATTTATATTCCTTGACGAATTGGCTAATGCGCTTATTGGTTGCTCTCTCATCTTTTTTATCTGGCTTATAATAGTCTAATAATAATTCTGTTGCCTTGTCAAGAATGGTTCTTCTTATTTTATTCAGCTTTCCAATTGGAATAAAGCTGTTTTCAGGCATGCCGTTTATGCTTAAATTGTTAATGTAAAATGATGTTGAACCTGTTTTAAGCATTTGCTTTTCAATGTCTTCAACGTTTATTGGTCTTTTTTGAGCAGGTTCAAATTTAGTTTGGGAAATGTATCTGAAACTGAATTCCTCTTCCTTATTTTCGTTGTTTATTCCCTTTTCAACAATCTTGAATTTTGCATTGATGTTAAGTCTTAGATCATCTGTCCATTTGATGTCCAAGTCCAATGGGATGTTTTGCTTTATGGTTTCATTTTGGAATTTCTTAAGATTGTCGTGAGTGGATTTGGAATAGCTTAAAAGAACCTTGTCACCTTCATGCACATTTCTTGTTGTTTCAAGCTTTATGTACTCGTCAGTCTGTTCCTTGATGTTGTCGATGTATATTCCTTTGATCTTGTCCTTGTATTTGAATCCTATTCCATCTCCAATGTCAAGGTTTATCTTGAATTCTTCGTTTTCTTTAGCTATTGTAATTAAATCCCCTTTCTTTTCTGTGATTTTACCAATGTAAACCCCTTCGTGGCCTGAACTTTCTCTTCCTAAAACTTGTCCTGGCTTTTGATTGAGAATGTATCCATCTGTAAATTCCCTATTGAATACAAGGCTTAAATCCTTTTCATAATCTCCTTCATCATCATCAATCAAATGTCTGTATGCATTTGTAATGGTTCCCACGTAATCTGCAGACTTCATACGTCCTTCTAATTTAAGTGAAAAGACTCCTGCATCTTCTATTTTATCCAATCCTTTGTATACTGCAAGGTCATGAGTTGACAATAAGTATCCGTTTCCAACATTGTAGTTTTTATATTTGAGTTTGTATTTCTTACGGCAAGGTTGTGCACATGCTCCTCTGTTTCCACTACGTCCGCTGTTGTATGATGAGATGTAGCAGTTTCCGCTGAAACAGTAACAGAGAGCCCCATGTCCGAATGCTTCAAGTTCCATAGTGATATTGGATTCCTGCATTTTTTTTGACATTTCCGCTATTTTATCCACACTTATTTCACGTGGCAACACTATTCTGGAGATGTTGTTTTTCACAGCCCATAAAATACAATCATAATCGCTTAATGTCATTTGTGTGGAAGCATGAACTTCAAGACCTGGAATGAGGTTTTTTATAAGTTCAATGATTCCCAAATCCTGTACAATAACTGCATCAACTCCTACTTTGTATAAGTAGAATAGGTATTTCACCACATCTACAACTTCAAAGTTGTTTATTAGGGTGTTTACGGTTACATGTATTTTTGCTCCATTCAAGTGAGCATATTCCACACTTTTTTCTATTTCCTCTAAAGTAAAGTTTTTGGCAAATGCCCTTGCTCCAAACCTTTCTCCAGATATGTATACTGCATCAGCTCCTGCATTGATTGCTGTAACCAATATGTCATAATCTCCTGCAGGGGCTAATAATTCAGGTAATGTCATTAAGTAATCTCCTATAATTTTGATTTTTTGATTGTATTTTATATTTAACTGATTTTTTTAATGATAATTGTGATATATTTAATA
>CAJOMK010000069.1 GCA_905235495.1 uncultured Methanobrevibacter sp. | reverse complement strand
AGAGCTTATTATTCATGATGACGATGAAAAACAGTCAGATGAAGATTTAAAAGAATTATTCTCCAATATGGATAATCTTATAAATTCAGTAAAGGATTACAGATAATAATCTTTTTATTCTTTTTTTAATAGAAAATAATAGAAAATATATCTCTCTTTAATCGCTCTCTTTTTTAAAATTTTTAAATAAATTTATAATAAATAAAATAATAAGTTTAATTATCAAAAAACTTTTTCAAATACAAAATATCAGAGGCAAATTATGAACATTTATTATAACAACAAGTTTAATTTCTTTTTATCCGTGCTGATTATAATTGAGTTAATCTTGATAACACTGACATTGATTTCAGATGTTGAGAGAGTTTATATTACAGAATAGTTGTCTTTGATACCGTTGTATGTTTTATTTTGATTTTTGAATTCATAACAAGACTAATGGATTCAGACAATAAAAAGCACTTTTTCTTAAAGAACTGGACAGAACTGATAGCCGTAATACCATTTGATTTGATAATGTTGCCTTTTGTCTTCAATTATGTTCGTTTCTTAAGACTCTTTAGAGTATTGAAATTCATTAAGGTAATTGCTCTCTTTTAACAATTCTTTGAAACAATCGATGTTTTCTTGAAAAAGACCCATTTGGATGAGGTTTTTGGTATAACTCTTTTGGTTGTACTTGCTTCAACTCTTGGATTATATCTCTTTGATCCAAGCATAAACAGCTTATTTGACAGTTTATGGTTTGTGCTTTCCACCATAACAACAGTAGGTTATGGTGATATCCTGCCACAATCTGGTCCTGGAAAAATCATAGGATTAATCATCTTAATTATCGGAGTATTGATCTTCAGTACAATTACTGGTGCTATAGCATCCTATTTTGCAAGAACAATATTGATGAACGAAGACTTCAACATCACTGAAAACGATGACAACATAGAACTTTTAAAAGAGGATTTAAGTTTCAACAAGAAAAATCTTAGTGAAGTTCATTCTAAAGTATTTAAAATAGACAATGATGTTGAATCTCTTAAAAAAGAAGTAAATGAATTAAAAGAGATAAATAAAGACTTAACTGAAGAGATAAAAAATCTCAATGAAAAATTAAACAATTAATCTATTAAAAAATTATTTTAATAGTTCATATTTTTTAAACTATAATTTTAAAAATTAAAATCTAATTTTGACGAATTTTAAATAAATATCTTATTCTCTAGTCATAGTAGAAAAAATTGTAAAGATATATTAAATATATTAAATAAATATTCTATTGAATTAATGTAAGTGATAATATGACTATGAAAACAGGCAGCAATTTAAAATTCAATGATGAATATGAATATCTTACTTTTGATTTAGACCAAGAATTCCTATTGGGTGAACTTCAAGGAGAAGAGATAAGGGATAAAATGATTTCAGCACAGGAAATATTGGATAATCATTTGAAAAACAACTATTCTCCAGAGGATGTGATAGAAATAGACAATCCTTTTGAAGATCCAATACTTAAGAAATTTATTAAAGTCAATGATGTAAGTAATGAAATGTTGGATATAATCTATTATCAACATCAAATCAATAAGGATGTCTATAAGTTTGTTACAATGACTGAACCGCCTGTAAGAGGCCGTATTTTAATTCCTAAATAATCTGGTTTCATAATTAAATTGAAAATGTTAGGCCTTTATCATAAATTTTATTAACATGTGTTAACAAAATAAAAAACAACTAAATATTATATAAAATCATTTTTATTATAATTCTTATCCAGGTGATTCTATGGATTTCGATGAATTGATGGAGAAAGGAGATCAATTAAGAAAAGAAAATAATTATGAAGAGGCATTGGATGTATATCAAGCTGCATTAAAAGTTGATAAAAGACGTACTGAAGCTTGGAATATGAAAGCAAGCACTCTTGGTTTATTGAATAAAACAGATGAAGCTATCGAATGCTTCGACAAATCATTGGAGATTGATTTAGAGAATGAACAGACTTGGTTTTTAAAAGGAATGACTTTATTTGCTATAAATCGTTTTAATGAGGCGGATTCCTGTTTTGATAAGGCAGTGAATGCAGATCCTCATAATCCAGTTTATTGGAAATATAAAGGAATGGTTTTAAGTCAATTGGATCAGAATTCAGATGCCTTAAAATGTTTGGATAATGCATTGGAACTAGATCCTGACGATGAAGTAGTTCTAGTATTCAGACATACAGTTGTTGAGTCTTTAGAAAAAGAAGATAATATTTAAGTCGTAGGATTAATCCTACAACTCTTTTTTTATTAATTTTTTATAATTTTAGTTGCTATTATAAATATTAAACATTTTTATCTAATTTTAACTATTTTATCTTTTTATCTATTTTATCCATTGATTACGTAGATAAGAACTAGTTTTACTAAATAATTCATTATTTAATATTTTTTGTTAATGCTCTTTAAAGCAACTATTTGATCTCTTAAGATAGCAGCCCTTTCAAAGTCCAAATCATTGGCAGCTTCTTTCATTTCTGCTTCCAAGTCTTTGATTAATAACTTAAGCTCATCCTTAGGCATTCCTTTGAGGTCATCTCTGGATGGAGTCTTTTTAGTGGGCATCTTCTTGTCTTTAAGAGTTCTGTAAGTTGATTGTGGAGTAATGTTGTACTTTTCATTGTATGCCATTTGAAGCTTTCTTCTTTTGTTTGTAATGTCAACAGCATTCCTTACAGAATCAGTCATGTCATCAACATACATAAGAACTTCACCTTCCACATTCCTTGCAGCTCTTCCTATTGTCTGAATAAGAGAGGTTTCACTACGTAGAAATCCTTCCTTATCTGCATCCAAAATAGCTACAAGTCCCACTTCAGGTAGGTCAAGCCCTTCTCTCAATAGGTTTACTCCTACAAGAACATCAAACTCTCCGCGCCTTAAGTCGTCAATTATCTCTACTCTTTCCAATGTATCAATTTCTGAGTGGAGATATCTTACCTTAATTCCTATTTTAGCATAATAATCAGTTAAGTCTTCAGCCATCCTTTTGGTAAGTGTTGTTACAAGAATCCTTTGATCTTTTGCCACTTTCTTTCTGACTTCAGCAAGCAAATCTTCAACTTGCCCTTGAACAGGTCTGATTGTAATTTTAGGGTCTACAAGTCCTGTTGGACGGATAATCTGTTCTACAACATTTTGGCTTCTGGACATTTCATAAGGTCCTGGAGTAGCTGAAACATAAAGTACCTGATTTTGGATTGCTTCAAATTCATCGAAGCGCAATGGTCTGTTTTCCTTAGCTGAAGGCAATCTGAATCCATATTCTACAAGGGTTTCCTTTCTTGCTCTGTCTCCATTGTACATTCCCCTAATCTGCGGAACAGTTACATGTGATTCGTCAATGATTGTCAAATAGTCATCTGGGAAATATTTTATCAATGAATAAGGCATATCTCCCCAATTTCTTCCAGACAAATGCATAGAGTAGTTCTCAATTCCAGGACAATAACCCATTTCCTGTAGCATTTCTATGTCAAAATGGGTTCTTTGCTCCAATCTTTGAGCTTCAACATATTTTCCATTTAGATTCAACTCTCTAAGTCTGATATCAAGCTCTTCATTGATGTCCTTTAAAGCTTGGTCCATTCTGTCAGCACCTACAACGAAGTGCTTTGCTGGAAATATCATGTATCTTTGCAAGGATTCTTCCTTTTTGCCTGTTACTGGGTTAATCAGACTGATTGCATCAATCTCGTCACCAAACAGTTCAATTCTAATTGGAGGTGTTCCATGAACAGGATTGATTTCAATAACATCTCCTCTAACTCTGAATTGACCTCTTTCAAATGCAACATCATTTCTTTCATACTGCATGAAAATGAGTTTTCTAAGAATATCGCTACGTTCGTAAATATCTCCTACGGCTATGGAGAATGCAAATTCCCCATAGTCTTCAGGTGAACCGATACCGTAGATGCAGCTTACGCTGCTTACAACAATTACATCATCACGAGATAGGAGTGATTGTGTGGCGGAATGTCTCATAATGTCTATCTCTTCGTTGATTGAAGCTTCCTTGTCAATGAATGTATCAGTTCTAGGAACATAAGCTTCAGGCTGGTAATAATCATAATAGCTAACAAAATATTCTACTGCATTATCAGGGAAGAATACCTTGAATTCCTCGTATAATTGTGCAGCTAAAGTTTTATTGTGTGATATGATCAAGGTTGGCTTTTGAACCTTTTCAATAATGTTTGCCATTGTGTATGTCTTACCTGAACCTGTAACACCTAATAGTGTCTGTTCATGCAATCCTTTGTTTATTCCATTAACTAAGGATTCAATGGCTTGTGGTTGGTCACCAAGTGGCTTATATGGGGATTTGAGTTTAAATTCTTTCAATTTATCACCTAATAAAATAAAAAAAAAATATTTCTGTTAATTTTTTATTAAATCAATAATTCTTTAGTATATAGTACTTTGAGCATTGTTTCTTATAATAGTATCTATTATGAATATTTTCTATCAGATAAATCAATATTTTATCAATTTAACGGTTAAAAAATAATTTAAGCAATCTTAAATTTGAAAAATAAAAACAAAATCCATTTATATAATTTTTATATAAAATATAATACGTATTATAATAGTGAAATATTTTAAAATATTTAAAAAGGGGTAAATATGTTATTTTCACTAATTTTAATATATTCTAAATTCAATGATTGAAATATCATAAGAATTTATTGGAAACTAGAAATTATATGAGGAGGACTTAAATTTATGAAATTAAAAAGATCATATGTCTTCTTGATTTCATTAATATCCATATTTTTATTGTTAAGTTTAAGTGCTGTATCAGCAGCAAGCGATATGGATAATCAAATATCTGATATTTCTGCTTCAGATGTTGTTGATGTTGTTGATGAAATTGAAGACACTAATGATAATATTTTATCTAATTCTAATATATTGACTGATGGAGACTCTGACGAACTTGGAGAAGATTCTGTAGGTGATTCAATTCCTACAACTGTCGAATCAGAGAATAAAACTTATAAGTTTGGGGACAATATCACTGTTCCTGTAAGCGTTAAGGACAATGAAGGTCAAGAAATAGCTTTTACAAAAGATAATATTGTAGTATCCAATGATACCACTTATAATAATACTTACAATTTTACTGTTAATGGATTAAGCATTACTATTAAAGACAATTTAGTTTTTGGAGAGTATACTCTTCACATTAAATTCTTAGGAAATGATACCTACAGTGCTTCAGAGACTACTGCTGTTTTAACAATCGAAAAAACAGACACAACTATCGAAGCAAGCAACGGTACTGGAAAAGTAGGCGGCAACGTCACTATTCCTCTTGTTATTAAGGTAGAATCCAACAGGACATATAATTTTAATGCTAATAATATCACTGTTACATGTGATGATGTGGTATACAATGTAACTAAAGTTGATGGTGGTATAGCATTAGTTAATTTTACCAAGGGCATGTAGCATCCGCTGGTTGAAGTTCTTAGCTGAGAGGTATAGCATTAGTTAATTTTACCAAGGGTCCTAGCAATTATGTAGTTTTGATTAATTTCTTAGGAAGCCAAAGCTGCAATCCATCTAGTACAACTGTTACAGTAAGAATTCTTGAAAACAATACAATAAAGGCTAATGATACCATTAAGGTGAATAAAAATACTCATAATGTTACCATTCCTATTGTTATATCATACTCAAATGGTACAAATGTTACTAATTTGAATATAACCAAAGAGGATTTAAAGTTATATCTCAATAATGGAACTGATAATATTACAGTTGAAGATTTTACCTTGACTGGTCAACCTGGTAATTATACCATTAATTTCATCAAAGAAAATATTGATAACAGCCAATTGTTCATTGTCTATAAAGAAGGAAGTTTAGATGAAGCAAATAAGACAATTAATATAACTGAATTCATCAATGCAAAGATTGAAGTAGTAAATGCAGTTGCTGATTATCAAACCGGTAACTTTACTTTTGTATTAAAAGATGCAGATACTGGAGAAGTTTTACCTAATACAATGTTATAATTAGTGGAGTATATTTCTTCTCCAATGTAAATGGAAGTTCTGCAAGACCATCTTTACAATTCGAATCAGATGCAAATGGTTTAATTTTCATTAAGAGTGTTAATATGAATAAAGATTTTGACTTTTCATTTTTTGTTTATAATTTTACTGCTTTAAAGGCAGGCAAATATAATTTAACCTTTAAGGGAAACAGTTCAATTGACTTAAATCAAAATGTTGAAATTACTGTAAACCCTGTAAAAGTGAAAATTGTTGCAGACAATTATAAAGAGTATGTTGGAAGCACCAAGAAATTCACATTCAAATTGGTTAATGCTGCTACTGGTGAAGTATTGAAATTAGTTTCCATGCAATTTAAAGTCAAAACAGGTTCTACAACAACCACATATAATGCTACTACCAATTTAACTGGTCAAGCATCATTCAATGTTAAGTTGATGGCAGGAACTTACCCAGTTACTCTTTTAACTAACAGTGCAGATGTAGTAAAAACTACATTAAACAGAATAATCACTATTGTTAAAAAACTTGGTGTATTGACTGCAAGCAACAGAACCATCAAATACGGTACCGACCCAACTGGAATTATCAGATTCACTGATAAGAACACTGGTAAGGCTGTTGTTGGTGGAATTGTAAAAGTCAGACTTTACACTACTTCCACAAAATATGTTGAATTATCATTCAGAACCAATAAGACAGGTCATGTCAAATTCAGTGTTGCTTTATCTGTAGGCGAATATAAGATGATTATCAGTAGCATAGACAACAATTACACTGCATCAAGCATAACCAGATATGTAACAGTCAAGAAGACCACTGCTAAATTCAGTGCTTCTAAAGTAACCACTTATTACAGATCAGGTAAATTATA
>CAJOMK010000068.1 GCA_905235495.1 uncultured Methanobrevibacter sp. | reverse complement strand
CTAATTTAGGAAGATCGAAACTGGTTTGAGCGTAAGCTCCTAAGTAATTGTCATTACCATCAAAGATTACAAATGCACTGTGTTTACCAGCACCAGGGTATGGGATATCGAATGTATCAACACCATCTTCAGTGGCACTTACACCATACTCTTCAGAGTCAATTAAGATATGATAGGATTCGGATAATTTTTCATCCACACCATCAAGGGTTACGGTGAACTCATAAGCATCATAAGTAATGGTCATGACAGCTTGTGCTTTGGTTACAGTGTAAATTGCAGCATCTTCAACTTCTTTATAGTTGTCATGAGTTGGAGCGGTTACTGTAACAGGATATTTGCCTACAGCAAATACATCATTTACAGGAACAGTTACTGTTTGACTTTCTTCAGTAATTTCTGCAGTGTATGTTTTTCCGTTTATGGTTACAGTGTAAGTTCCAGGAGCAGATGCAGTTAAGTTAATGAATCCAGTGTTAGGATAAGCGACATCTGCAGTTTCTACAGTTACAATTACATCAATTGGCAATACATCAAATTCGAAGCTATCTTCAGCGGAAGCATAATTGCTGTCACCGGAGTAGCTAGCAACAACAGTGTAATGTCCAGCATCAAGGTCATTAAGTTCTAAATCTTCGGATACTCCATAGGTATCGACATCTGCACCATTGAGGGTGTAAGTGATAGTTCCTTCTGCATCTTCATTGATTGAAGGAGTGATTGTGTTAGCTTCACCAAAGTCAATGGTCTTGTCACCATCAATAGCGAAATCAGAGCGGTTTTATCTACTTTGTATAGTGCACTGCCACTTGCTGCAGTGTAGTTTTCACTTTCTGCAATGTCCCATTCGATGTCATATTCGCCTACAGCCAATTCTTCGGTTACATCAAATGTGCCTACACCATCAACAACAGTTACTTCATAATCTTTGTCGTTTACTGTGATGTTGTATTTTCCATCTACATTTGCTTTTACTTCTACAATACCTTTGTTAGGATAGTTTACGGTTACATCTGCAACGTTAATGTCTAAAGCAGCTTTTGCGATAGTGAAAGTAAGAAGTGCAGATTCAGATGGGCCATATTTTCCATCTCCACCGTATTTAGCTACAACAGTGTGTCCACCAGCAGCTAAGCCTGATAAAACGAGGTTTTCGCCTACATCCAATTCAGTTCCAGCGGTAGCTCCATCCACAAAGTAAGTGATAGTATCGGTAGGTCGTAGGAGTGATTGTTACATCGTCACCGAATGTGTAAGATTCTTTATCAGCTTCAATGGTCAATTCGTTTAAGTATTTTTTGACTTCAAATTCAGCAGTTCTGAAAATGGTTTTGTAAACAGGGTCATCTACACGGGATGCAATGATAGTGTATTTACCTACATCTAAGGTCACACCTTCTTTAGCAAAGTCAAATACACCTACACCATCTACAACATTTACTTCGTATACTTCATCACCTAAGGTAAGGTTGAAGATACCGTCAACATCAGACTTAATGATTACTACAGGTTGATTAGGTAATGTAACATCTGCAGTTTCCACTTCTAAAGTGATGTTTTTCTTATTTTCACCAGCAAATACTTTCAATACAAGAAGCTGGTTGTCAATAGTAACATTGATGTAAGCATCTTCACTGGTAGTGAAGTTAATGGTAAATGCTTCAGGAACAGAAGCCTCTTCAATATCGATTAATGCAACATCAGTAACAATGAATGCTTTACGTGGTTCCAAAGAAGGGTAGGAGTGTTGTTACTGTCTAATCTCATTTTAACTTCAATGGTAATAGGGCTGGTCAAGATCTCTTCAGCAACATAATAGTCCACACCAGTGAAATATGCACCGCTTTGTTGCATATACATTGTGTATTGAGGACCGTGGTTTTCTCCCCACCAGTTTTCATTAAAGTCAGTTCTAGCGGTTGAAACACCAGTAACTAAGAATCCGTTGTTACCAGTGGTAGCCGTGTTGTTGATGAACGCAGCCCCTTTAATGGATATCATAGTTGGATTTTGAGGTAAGTAGAAAACACCACCACGAGTAGCAGTGTTCTTGATGAACTCACAATGGGTAGCTGCTAAAGTACCACTTCCAACATAGAATACACCACCGTCAGCAGTATGACAATTTACAAATGTACAGTTGTCTATAGTGGTTACAGCATTTCCTAAGGAGTAAATGGCTCCACCACGATTTTGTTCACATGAATGGTCACTACCATCAGCATTACAGTTAATGAAGTTTATGTTCTTCAATGTTACAGAAGCGCCATTATAAATATCAAAAGCTCTCATTTGATTGCTACCGTCAAGGTGAATCCTGCACCATCAATGATAAGGTTCTTGCTAATCATTAAACCATAATATTCATAATGATTAAAAATACCTCTACTGTCTGTTCTCACATATGGAGCATCAGTTGAGGTATTATAAACATAATTCCTATCTAATGTGATAGTGCTACCAGCACTAGCACCATTAATTAATGCATACAAATCAGCCCAGGAACCGTCAGGTTCAGCTCCTAAGGCATCAACTTTAACAGTATTTTTAGGACTTACAGCATCAGCAACTACTTCATCCGCAGCATCGGATTGGTCCTGTAAATCCCCACTATCGGAATCTGAGACTATATCTTCAGATCCAGTATCAATTTCATTAGTTGCCGGTGCATCATTCACTTCAACAACTTCATCAACAGCCGCCACATCAGCATCATCCACAGCTACATCATCAGCTGCACTGACTGCACTTAAAGCGATTAAAGAAATAAGAAGGAGTGAAATCAATACACCTATCTTTTTTGTATTCTTCAAAAGTATTCCTCCACAATAGTATACTTCATATCAATATGATTTTTAAAGATAAAATGGAGTATTTAAGTTAAAAAAGAAAATAAAAAGTATTTATAAAATATAAATACTTGATATGGTTAACAATCAAGATTTCATAACTTATGAAACCCCTATTATTTAATCCCATAACTTAAATAGTCCACCCTATCTAAAAAATCATACGATTAAAGTACACCCCATCTATATTAGCTTGTTAAATATTCTAATACACTTTATATAAAATATAGATAAGAAAACTTATATTAATACTCATATATAAAGTTTATTAATTTTTTCTTTAAATATTCATAAAAAACATCAACTATGTATCAAACTGTCGATTGATTTTAATAAAATAACATCGAAAGTGAACATTTATCATAATAAAATTGAACAGTTTACACAATTATATCAATTTAAGCATGTACTTGCTTACATTTAATAAAAGATACTGAAAATTGTTAAGACTATTTGAAAATATTTAGACAAAGTTAAAAAATACTTGCAAAATCAGGGAAATAAAGGACACATGCTTAAAAAAAGAAGAAAAAGGAGAAAATAAATAAAATAAAGAATAAAAAAAGAAAAATAATAAGTTATTTTATTAAATTAGTTTAAACCATCACAATAATCAGAAATGGTCGATTCAAACTTGAATCCTGCTTCACCAAGGACTATGATAATCTTTGAATCTGTTTTCAAGGCAGCCTTTACACCTTCAACCACTTGATTTGCACTTGCACCTAAAGTGAACTTGGACGCCTGTTCAGGATCTACTTCAGTGAATACAAATGCATTTTCCAATGCTTCATAGTCGAAATCAGCTTTTCCTTCCTTAGCAGATGCCAATAGCTCATCTACAATAAGTCTGGAATCGTGAGAAGCTGGAACAATATATTTCACATTATCCAATGCCTTTTCCAAGATTTCAATGTCTCCATCATGACCGGATTCAGAAGTGATTGTGATTACAACTGTGGTGTCTCCATAGATTTTTGTGACTTCCTTCAGAATGGTCTCTACACCAGCAGGATTATGGGCATAATCCACCATAATTGTTTTTCCATCCACTTCAGCAACGATGTCCATTCTTCCAGCAGTTCCTTCAAAGGTTGAAAGTCCATTTTGTATCTCTTCATCACTGAGATTTAGGAATCTTCGAGCAGCAATAATTGTTCCAACTGCATTGTAGACATTATGCAAACCGTCAAGAGTGATTGTGAAATCTGTTTCTCCTTCTGGAGATTCCAAAGTGAATGTCCTATCCTTAAGTAAGATGTTTTTAGCCAGATACATTGGCTTTTCATACTTGATTCCACATTCACATTCAAAGGTTCCGCAACCTGAAATGAACTCATTTATTTCAATCTCTCTGCCACACCAACATGGCTTAGTGCCTACTCTGCATGACTCATCTTCAATTCCAAAGCTGATTGCATCACCTTTGAAGTCTATTTCCTTGAAAAGACCTACAACTGTTGGGTCATTACTATTGTAGATTAGGGTACCATTATTCTCTTCTATTCCTTTTACAAGCTCTCCCTTAACCTTAGCATATTCCAAAAAGCTTCTTGTGATGAAGTCTGTCTCATCATTTTCATGAGGATCCTGAAGATGGTCAACAGTGATGTTTGTCAATATTCCAAAATTGGCATGGGTCAAGTCAATGATGGACTTCAATCCACCGGGAGTGCCGTCAGTACCTGTTTCCAAAATAGCTAAGTCTCCATTCAATCTTGTTTGAAGTGAGGGGATGAATTCATTGTTACCCTGCATGCCTTTCAAGTTATGTTCACATGGCTTTATTCCAGCAGAATAAGCGATATGCTTTAAAAGAGTGGTGGTTGTGGTTTTTCCATTGGTTCCACCAATGCACATGACGTTTTTGTCTGGACTGAATAGCTTAAAAATATCTCCAAGTTCAATGAGCTTAATGTTTCTTTGGCTAGCTAATTCCAAAACCTTAGCGGTTTTAGGCATACTTGGAGGAGGAACTATGAACTCTATCTTTTCAAAGAATTCTTCAGGATGTCCGCCAAAGAATATTTCAATGTCATATCCTTCAAATGAGGAGTAAAATCTGCAGTCTTCTTTTGATGAGATATCTGTTCCTACAACTGCATAACCTCTGTCCATAAGGATTCTTGCAACCAAGTTTCCAACAACCCCACAGACACCAATAACTCCAAAGGTTTTATTTTCCAAGTCTAATGAATCCAATTCTTCATCAGACATAGAAGAGAGCTCTAAACTATTCAATTTAACACCTTCATGATAATATAAGAATTAATAAAAAAAGAAAAATAAAATGTGATAATTTAATAATAGTGAAAATTAAATTAGAAATGATTTTTTAAATAAATCATTCTATTAATTAAGCTTAGTCATACTTCTTGCAGCCTTCTTCCAAACCGTTTACTATTTTTTCCATAATTCCTTCAGGGTCCTGCATTAATTGAGGTCCTAAGTGAAGGATTATGTCTCCAGGTTTGGAATATTTGATTGCAAGTTCTGCACCTTCTTCCATAGTTTCTGCAATTACCTTTACTGCCTTTGAATCAACTGCAGCATCAAGCAATTCCTGAGCAGGCTCAAGATCCACCCTTTGATAAACCTCATTGAATCCGGTAGCCACCATTACATCGGCATACTTACCCATAAGCTTACCGGTTTCCTTCTTGTCTCTGTATGTGGAAGTGTCGAAGTTATCCAACAATAGAACCAAACTTCTATCTCCTAAGAAGTCAAGTGCAGCGGTAATACCTTCTATAAGGTATGAAGCATCAATGTAGACTTCCCTTCCATTGTAATCTCCAATGTATTCCATGTGTACGGAAAGTCCCTTAAAGTTAGCGAGCCCTTGTTTGATGATTTCTACAGGCAATCCATATGCCATTGCAATAGCTGTTGCAGCAACTGCATTTTCATAGTAGTAGCTCATCATATGGAACTCAGATTGGAAACTGCCTTTTTTAAGCTCATTTGATTTGTTTCTGAATTTATAGGCAATGTCAATAGCGCCTTTAGCACTGTCACCAATGAAATTACATACTTGACTTTCACCTATAGCAATTTCTTCAAAGTTTGCCACCTTATCGAAGTATTCGGATTTTTTGGATGAATCATATCCCAGTAAATCCTTAACCATAGCGTAAAAGATTGCATCAGGTCTTGCCTCTTTTACAGTGTCCTTACAGTGAATGCTTGTAATGAAGTTTTCGCTGTTTTTAGCAATGAACATTTTTCTTTGGGTGTATCTTTCCATTGAACCGCCAAACTCAGACAAGTGCTCTTCATAGATGTTTAAGAGTGCACCAACCTTAAGCTTGAGTTCACCCATCAAACCTGCAGTACCGTGAGGAAGTTCCAATACAGCAATGGTGGATTTTCCTGGAATTCCTTTGATGATTCCATCTACAATTACTTCACTTACAAGGTTTTGGGTCATGGATGAACAGATCCAAACCTGATGTCCTGCAATTCTGAAGATTTCGGTTACCATATGAGTAGTACTGGTCTTACCTACACTTCCTGTGATACCGATGATGTCGATGTCAATGAAACTGTCAGCTAATCTACCGAAGTCCTCATTTGTGAAAACATCCAAATTAGCTTCTTTTATGATTTTGTAAGCTGGAGCATTTTCAGGTACAGTTGGAGATAAGTAAACTGTATCTATTCCATCAAGACTAGGTTCAAATACGCCTAAATCTAGTTCCACTCCTTCTTTTTCCATAAGTTTTAGAGTCTTTTGAACATCCATATGGAAGTCTTCTATCTTCTTTGGATCGGTTATCTTTACCGTGTGCCCAGCATAGTTTAATAATCTTGCAACAGGACGACCTGCATTTCCTGCTCCTACAACAATAACATTCATTAATTGAGCCTCCAAAAAGGTTATATAATCGCATTAGTATTTATTTGAACTTTTTATATTAGAATCCTTGAAAATGATTCATAGATTTATATGTTACTATTTATTATTCTTATATAACTTAAACTTTGTTAAAAAAGAATGTTTTAATGAATGAAAAAAGCCCAATATTCACCATTTTAATAATGGATTTAAGCCACAATAATAGATTTTAATCCAATATTTGTTAAAATTATATATGGTTATATATAGTAAACCTATTTGAAAAATAAAGCAAATAAAATATATAATAGAGGATATAAAGTAAAATTAGGCAATAGATTTTTGACATGACAAAATCATTATCAAAAGGATTAAAAAATTAGCAAATAAATAAAAAATCATGATTAAGTTGTTAAATTAATTTTAAAGTATAAATTGCTATCTAAATTACAAATAACTTTATATAAGACTTCTAAAAAATATATAAACACCTGAAAAACATTATAATTTAATATTTTGGAGTTTTATATGATTGCAGAAATTATTGATGGTCGAATGAATAATCCTGAGGACGTATTAATTAAGCTAGCATCAACATTGTTTGGAAAATTGCTACATGGATATCTTAATCTTCCTAGAAAATATTTGGGAACTTGTCCTAATGAATACCCTTTCAATATGGGGGATGCCAGAGTGGATGTCTGTTATGTCATTGAACTAGACAATGAATACCAATACATCAACATTGAGGATGAAAGCTCCAGAGTCAATAAAAACACACTTTTAAAAATCATCAAATATTCGACAAACATAGAATGCAGCAAAAGAACCAAGTGATTTCAGTGATTACTACTACAGAGCCATTGGAAAAGTGCTTAAAAGAAATGAATATCAATAAAACAAAAATTCTAAAGCCAATCATAATTTCATTTCCAAAGTTTGAAGGTGTTGAAAAATTAAAAACCATCAAAAAACGAACAAAGAAAGGTGAAATTTTTAATGAAGAGGAAGCTATAGAAATAATTTTTTTAATAAAAATGTTTAGGGAAAACCATAAAGAAATATTGGAAGAAGTCTGCGAATTATTTTCCAAAATGAAAGTGGAAGACCCAGACTTTAAAGAGAGAATGAAATTTTGCATGCAATGCATTATACACAAATACGCAGAAACCATATACGATATAAATAGATTAGAGAAGGTAATCGGGATGACAATAAAATATGAAGACCACATAGAAAAACAAAGAGAAGAAGGAAGGATAGAAGTAAAATTAGAAGGAAAATTAGAACTAGCACAAATAATAGCCAAAACCAAAGGAATACAAAAAGCAATACAACTCACAGGATTCACAAAAAAGAAATACAAACAGGCAAACCAATAAGCTCAAAATGAAATAGGATATCCAGTATTGAATAAAATAAGGAACAGAATAAAAAAAAAAAAAAAAAAAAAAAAAAAAAAAAAAAAAAAAAAAAAAAAAAA
>CAJOMK010000067.1 GCA_905235495.1 uncultured Methanobrevibacter sp. | reverse complement strand
AAATTCCTACCGTCAAGACCAATTTAAAAAAGTGTGAAAATTGTGAATATAAGGAGCTATGTGACAATAGCTAAAAATAAGGAAAATAAATTAAAAAAAAGTAAAAAAATTAAATTAAAACTGGGAAGAACGGTACCATTAAGTAAACTGCAATCAAAACAATCACAGTTAAAATAACAATAGCTCCAAGAGGTACCTTTTCCATGCGAGTCTACCTGCAATTATAGCTCCAATCAATCCTATGTACCATAAATCAGGGTCTACAGTCAATACTCCCGGACAAATCAATGCAACAAGTGCAGTATATGGGATCAGATTCAGGGATTTATCGAATTTTGGAGAGAAATTCAATCTTTCCACAAATATAGCTGGAATTACCCTTGGAATAAAGGTAACAAGTGCACAAAGAATAATGAGCAAAGTGATATTCATTATTGCACCTCCTCATTACTGCAATTTTCGTCCCCTGTCTTATAGGCATCCCCTAAAACAGTATCATCATCAACTATATACATTCCAATTAAAGCACCTAAAAGAATAACTATAATCAAGGACCAATTTCCAATGAAAAACTGCAATACAAGATTTAAAATAGCTGTTATCACAACTAAAATAGCTAATTCCTTGCTTTCCTTAACTGCAGGAACCAATAGTGCTACAAATAGAGCATATAAAGAGATATTGAAACTGTTTGCAACGATTATAGGAAGCACATTCAAGATTATAACACCAATGATTGCTCCAAAAATCCAAGACAACCATGCAATTCCTGCAAGACCTATATAAGTCCATATTGAAGACTCTTCCATTAGCATGAACATTGCAAATGCTTCATCAACAGCAAAGTGCGACGAAGGTATTCTTACAGCAATGGAAGCATCGTAAACCTTGTTGTAAATACAAGTGTTCATTACAAAATATCTGAAATTAAGTACAAATGAAGTCAAAACAATATTGAAAAGAGTAGCTCCTTGAGCCAACATGGTAGCTATCATGATTTGTCCGGCACCTGCATAAATAAGTACAGACATTGAAACTGTCTCGAATGGAGTCAGACCTGCCTTAATAGCTAAAGCAGCATATCCAATACCCATTGGAATGTATCCGAAGGTAATTGGAATACCTAACTCATGCCATGTACAAACTTTTCCTTTCTAGTAATATAAAACAACTCCAAAAATAGCTAAAAAATCATTAATAAAAATAGATAATATGGTGAAAATAAAAAAATTAAAATTTAATATTATCCCCTAATCTTTTCACATCAAATACGGCAGTGCTTGCAACTGCCATAACTGCCATTACACCAGCTTGAACTGGGTCAGTTACAATCAAATCCGCATCTTTTGTAATGCTTCCAGGCATGTTTAAGGTAATTACAATCAAATCTTCATGTTTTTCTTTAAGCGCTCTGACAGTATCTGTAATCTTGCCTCCCATCAATGATCCTGCAAGAACAAGTGCATGTACACGAGGCAATCTGTTTACAGCATCAACCGCTTCTGCAATACTTCCTTCACCAACTAAAGGTATGGTATCCACACTTATACGTTCTCCACGTATGTTGTGTCTATCAGCTTCTGTAATAGCTCCAACTGCAACTTGAGATACCTGAGCTCCGCCACCGAAAATAAGAATCCTTTTACCGAAAATGTCATTTAATGAACCATGAATTTCAATATCTAAAATAAAATCCTTAGACTTTAAATCCTTGATAAGTTCATCTAGCTCTTCAACATTGTCAAGCTCTAAATTCAATGTTCCCACATCAGCATTTACATAAAGATGAACATATGAGATATTTATTCCATGACTTGAAAGAATATCTGTTATCTCTTCTAGAACTCCTTTCTCTTCTTTAGTTGTAATTGTTAAAGAAATACTATTCATAATATTACCTAATAATACTTAAAATATTCAATTATTTAAAGATTATCCCTAAATCAAATATTCCTAATCTAATATTTAAAGATTATCTCTAAATCAAATAAATATCATTTATTCCTAATTTAAAAAAAAAAAGATTAATTGGAGAATGGTTTAAAAATTTTTTATGAGGAAAACTAATAAAAAATTTCTCCAATTAATCTAATTTTGCCTTAAGCGCGTCTAACTCTGCATGCGCTTTTTTATATAAATTTAAATAGCTGTCATGTTCACTGACAGGAATAACCTTAAGGCCTAAGTTTTCATACTCTTCAATATAAGATCCGTCAAATACAGGAATCTCAAACTTAATCTCTTCTGGAGTTTCATTGACAATGATCAAATCCCTATAAGGGAAATCATATTCTACAATATATCCTCCGAGACTCATTATGTGATAAGGCCTAATTACAAATTTCATTAAATCACCACAATTAAATTTAAAAAATTCAATTAGTATATAATTTCTATAATCCATATCTAAATCTAACCAATCATCTAAACCATGCAATCTAATCAGATTAGAACAATGCAATTATCATAGCCAAAGCTCCAAGAGCAGAAGTGGTCAATATAGTAGGATATAACTGCTTATTGGTAAATATTGGAGAGAATACACTTACAATTGCCATAATGACAGGAAACAATAGTGAAACTATAATACATACGATAAATTTAAGTGAGAAGAGTTCTGGTGCAACACCTAAGAACAATACACAGTACATTAAACCTAAAGTAAATATTAAGAATCCTCTGGTTAGATAAACAAATGTTCTGTATTTGGAAGCAAGTTCCATATATGGTCCTTCAATTACATCTGATTTAGCCTTGATATAGGAAAATGGATATTCGTTCAATAGAATCATATATCCTATAAAGAATACAACAGTTCCGATAATACCTGCTAAAGTGAATAGGAATGGTCCGTTAGCTTGCTGATAAGCTACAATATCTCCTAAATAAATGCTTTTTGATAAGGCTGCAGGTATGAATAAAGCCAAATACAATGGGAATGAACCAAAAATAATCATCCTAAGGGATCTATTTGAACTGATGTCTTCAATGGATGATACAAGTAAACCTGGTCTTTCAGCACCTTTCACATGGTCTGGGAACCTTAAATTAATACTCATTACAGATTTGGATAAGGAACCCATTAAAACATAAGCAACTTCTTCAACTTTTAAGAATCCAACAATAGCTATTAAGCTAGCAAAGGTTATAAACTGATAATTCTCAGGCATTAATGCCAAGAATACTGCGAGTACTGCAATGAAACAAAGGATAGGCATTGCCTTATATAATCCAGGTGCTGGAGAATTTGGTCTTATGTTCTCCTTAAACAGGAATTTGACTGATGCCCATAGCCCTGGACTTGTAACAGGTGGCCCGATTCTTTGCTGAATCCTTGCTTGAACATATTTCCTTTCAATTCCAGGAATCAAAACACCTATGAACAAAGCTATGATAAGTGTTAAGACAATCTCTAAAATTGAAATAAGTGATATTTCAAATGCCATTTTTCTTTCCTCATAATAATTTTTAATTAAACTTTAAACATAAATCTGAATTATTTTAAACTTTAAATTTTTAATTAAAACGTTAAACATGAATTAAATTAATCTTAAACTTTAATTTTTAATGAATATTGGATTGCAAAATTGATTTGTCCAACTTGTTATTCTTTGTATCATAAACTTCTATTGCTCTATCAGAACAAGTAAAGCATGGATCACACTGTACAATGCATAATTGACCGTCTGTGATGTGATTATCAATACATGCATACTGCATTGCTCCAATATTGGTCATTGAAGGTGTCCTAACAATAGAGTGGCGCACTCTTCCATCCTCAATTGCATAGGAGTGATACAATGTTCCCCTTGGAATTTCAATATAACTTTCAATCAAGCCAGTGTCAATCATTTCCCAAGACCTGTCAGTTATCTTTCCTTCAGGCAAGTCTCTTATGGCTTGGCGAACAATCTTGATTGATTCAAATATTTCAAACACTCTCATAAGAAGCTGTGCCTTTACATCACCAGTATCCTGAGTGATGATGTCAAAATCGAAGTTGTCATACTCATACATGTCTGTTCTTAAATCTCTCTTTACACCAGTAGCACGTAATGTAGGTCCAGTTATAGCTAATTTAAGAGCCTGTTCCTGTGGAATGTAACCTGTACCTGTAATCCTTGACAATACTATTGAATCATGAACAAATCTGTCTGCAAATTCTGCAACATTCTTTTCTACAAGGCCCATACCATCTAATATTTTACGGATCCTATTGTCATCCAATTCACATCTTGGCCTTACACCACCAATGATGGAACAACCATATTGAACACGGTTTCCTCCAATCATTCCCAAAAGGTCCATAATGGTTTCCCTAATGTAGAATGCTCTCATAGAGAATGTTTCATGAGCCAAGGTTTCACAACCATGACCTAAGTACAATAAGTGACTTTGCAATCTTTCAAGCTCTTCAACGATTACACGAATATAAACAGCTCTGTCAGGCACTTCAACTCCAAGACCAATCTCCGCAGTTCTTACAGAGTTCCATGTATGTGCATTTGAACAGATACCGCAAATCTTTTCTGTAAGCATATTAGCCTTTTCCACTGGAAGACCTTCCATAATACGCTCAATACCTCTGTGGTTAACACCAATTGTGATTTCCGCATCCTTAATTATCTCATCTTCTACGAAAAATCTAACCCTATAAGGTTCTAAAGCAGCAGGGTGAACTGTACCCATTTGGATTTCAGTTTCTATGATTTCCTGCTTTTTAGCTTTCTTTTCTTCCATCTTATCCCTCTTTAATACATTAATGATTAATCAGCATTTAACAAATGTGGCAAAGCTGCAACAACTCCTGCTAAAACATCTTGAGGTCTTACAGCACAACCTGGAACCTTTGCATCAACTGGAATTACATTTTCAACAGGCCCTTCAATCTCTTCTGAAGGAATATCTCCATAACAATTCTTATAGACTCCACCCATAACTGCACAAGCACCTGCTGCAACAACAAGCTTTGGATTTGGAATGGCATTATAAATATCTATAAGAGGTTCCTTATTGTCATGAGTAACTGGTCCTGTAACAACGAGAATATCCGCTTCACGAGGATTCCATGTTAAAAATACACCATATTGTTCCATATCAAATTTAGGAGATAAAACTGCATTTACAATCTCAATATCACAACCGTTGCATCCACCAGTATAAACTAACATAATATGGATAGCTTTTGACCGTGCATGTGTTTTAAGACTCATTTATTCACCTCCCTCATTGTCAGAACTTCCTTTTGGAATTTGAGAACCTCTTTGAGCATCCTTTTCATATTTCTCATTGATGTTATCCTGAATGTCCTTTATTTTGGACACTCTCTCGAGACCTGCTCCCACTTCACCAATATCCTCATCATCAGAGATTATATTCTCAGATAATAGTGATTTGTCTGATAGGTATTGGGAAATGAAGGATATCTTTTCTTGAGATATCTTAATAGGTTCCTCCAACAATTCCTTAGTGCCCATATGCATTTCACCAACATTTCCAGGGTGAATGGTTCCTGCATCTTCAAAGAATGAATATACAGGGCAGAAGTCATGACACCAATAACAAACTACACATTTTAAAGGATCAAGTTCTGGAACTTCGGTTTTTACCCATCCTTCCTTAAGCTTTACAGGGTTTTGCAATGGCTTCATTGTAACTGAACCGGTTGGACAGACATTTGCACAACCTCCACAGCCAATGCAAGCTTCTTCATCAACTTTCTTGTCCGGCTCAACAGTGCCATTGAGAATAGCATTACGGAGTTCCATATCAGTTACTCTATCTGCAGCAAAGAGAATCCTTTTGAAATTAGTATAAGCTCCATTAAGCATTATTTTCAATACATCTTTCATTCTATCAAACTCCTAATTCACCCTATTAAACTCTCTTTCGAATATAAATGATTTAGATGGGCAGATGTTCATACAAGCTCCACAATAAATACATTTATCGTCATCGACAACAAATCTCAGATTCTTATTCTTTGTTCCAAGATCTGCTTCATCATTTGAAATCTCAACTGTATAAATTGCTTCCTCAGAACATATTTCCTTACATAATCCACATTTCACACAAAGGTTTTCATCAATATAATTGAATCCGCCAGAGATTTCATACTTGACGCTTGTTGTTTTAGGAATCGCATCAGTAGGACAGTGGATTCCACAGGTTTCACACATTATACATTTGTCCAAGTCAACATTGATTTCTCCTTTACTTAATGTGATTGCATCTTGAGGACAAAGTTCAGCACAGATTCCGCAGGAAATACAGTCATTGCTAATCTCCTCATCCCAAGAGACTATTTGGAAGTTTCTTGCATCCTCATTACACTCATTAACACATTTACCACAGGATACACAGTATCCAAAGAGTTTATTGTCTTCACTTTCAGTTAAGGATGAAACCGGACAAGCATAAATCGCTTCAAGACGTTTTGCCTTATTCTCTTCAGTATCCTCATCAAGTGAAGGGTCATATCTTAAGGCATTCTCATTCTTGATCAATGCTGGACTGTCAAATGTTTCCTTACATAATCCACAGTTTAGACAGCTGCCAATGCTACCTTCAACATTGGAATATAATGTGTCATCCTTAATGTTTCGAATAATATTAAAGTCATTGACGCTTAATGCATCATTTACACAGTTTTCAACACAAGCTAAACATAAAGTACAAAGGCTTTTGTCGTATTCCCCATCTTTTAGGGCACCGGTAGGGCATAAATCTTCACACACCTTACATCCTACACAATATCCTTCATCCTGAATTATGACTTCAATGGATCTTGTAGGGCAGTAATATGCACATCTTCCACATTTTACACATTTCTCAAGGTCTGTGCTAATGCAAACCCTATCTGCAGTCTTGCCAGATTTTACAGGAAGTTGCATATTTTCAATCTTTTTGACTCCTGCACCGAAACCTACTGTATTTGCAACCATTTTCAAGCCATTTTCAAGGAATTGAGCAAGAGCTTTTGCTTGTCTAAAACCAGGTTGTCAGTATCGACTCTTGCATTTCTGGTACAGACATCTTCACAGACACCACAACGTGAACAGATACCCTTAACAATTCCATTATCAAGATGAATGCTTTCTATAGGGCAGGCGAATTCACAAACACCACATCCATTACATTTTGCCCTATCTACAACATATCCTCCGTATTTATTCTCAAATATTGCATGATTTGGACAAGCTTCGAAGCAAGCACCACAACACATACAGCTAAAAGATGTATTATCTATAAAGCGTATTGCTTCACTTGGACAATTCCTTATACAATCTCCTTGTCCAACACACTTATTAGTTGTTAAATACATGATTCTTCTCCTTAATAATATGTAGACCATTAATCAATATTCCATGTAATCAAAAGATTAATTGAAATAAATCCCATTTCCTAATGATCTCCTTTCGCTCGTCCTCCTAATAATGCACTGCCAATCAAAACGCCAATTATAGCATGTGGTAGCTATTGGTAAGTCTTGATAATAAGCAAATTGGCCGATATCATAAGCCATTATAAATCCTCCAACAATTAGGGCAACAATTGCACCGGCAGTGAACTTAAAGCTGTTTTCCTCTTTCAAATGGAGCCTTGTTCCTATAATGAATCCAAAGATCAAAGCAATGATAATTGGTCCAATAACAATATTAGCGAAACTCATCATTCTTCCTCCGCTAATTTTTTAAATTGTGAAAATGCAATTACAACTGCACTTAACCCAACAAATACCTTTAATCCAACTGCAATGTTTAAATAAGGAACAATTCCTGAATGAGTTACATCAGGATATGAGAATATTGCTACAATAGCTGGAGGAACAAGTCCATAAAGATTTCCACCTACATTATAGAGGAATGAACCGGTTAATGCAAGCCCAGCTAAACCGAGTAATACATAAGCTAAAGCTCCAACAGATTCCAATGTGGAAATGAACTTATGGGATATTTTAAATGGACTGCCATCTACGCCATAAATTATAACACAGAATATGATTGCTCCTGCAATCATTGCTCCACCTTGGAAACCTCCACCAGGAGTTATGTGACCTCCTAAAATAGTCATGATTCCTAAAGCAATCATAATAATGGCTATAGGGAGAGTCATAATTTTCAATATTGGACTGCTGTCATTCTTATTCCAGTTTGGAGATTTTTTACCTTCTACCATTATTCATCATCTCCTTCATCATCTATACCAGAATCAATTTCTTCATTAATGTTCTTATCTAAAATCTTGCCTTTGCCGAATACAAGCAATACGACAAGTACTGCAGTAACCAATATCAAAGATTCTCCTAATGTATCGAAACCTCTCCAATCGAATACGACTAAGGTTACCATATTAGGAACTAATTGAGTTCCTATAGCATTATAAACCAAGTTTATTCCTGGCTGTATCAAATGTTTAAAACCGTATAATGCATCAAATAAGGCAGATGCAAAAATAATGGTTGCTAAAGCCATTATCAAAGATCTGATGCTTGTAGTATAATCAGACATATTTTAACCCCCAGTAAATTACTGCAACGAGAATTCCAAGAGTGACTATAACATAAAATGTCATTTTTTCCAAGGAATCTGATTGTTCAGATTTTATCTTGCTTGCAAGAGGCATGTTTGTAAAGAACAATACAGCAACCAATATGACTACAACAACGGAAGCGATTACACTGACATGTCTAAGGAATAATGCAGCTAATATCAAGGAAATGAATATTAGGAATTCTGCTGCAAGGGCTCCTGAAACATTGTCCATAGTTGTAGGGTCTTTAGATAAATTTGACTTAAGCCCTTTAATAGAATCTAAGAATTTTTGGTATAAAGCCATTAGATCAATCCTCCTGCAAATGTAATGAATATATCAGTTACTATGTTTGGGAAAATACCTAAGACCAAACAAATGATAAGCAATATAGCTACAGAGAATACTGTAGCTTTTGGGATTTTCTCATGAGCAAACTTCAAGTCTTTTGGTTTTGGCTGCAAGTATACTGTATGGAATGCCTTTACAAAGGTAAAGAATATTACAACGCTTACAATAATTGCAAGGACAGCAAGTTCAGTGTATCCTGCATCCAAAGCTGCCTGTACAAGCATCAATTTACTTTGGAAACCGTTGAATGGAGGAACACCCGCTAAAGCAAATCCGCCAAGCAATACCATAATAGTCATTGTGGAATCAACAGCAATCAAACCACCTAACTTTCTGGTGTCTGATGTTTTTGTAAGGTAGTATACAGTACCGAATCCAATGAATAATAATGCAGTAATCACAATTTCATTTGTTGCCTGGAACAATGCTGCAGCAATTGAATATTGTGTACCTATACCAAAACCTAAAGCAATGAAACCAAGTTCTCCTACAGCCAAGAATGCTATCATTCTTCTAAAGTCTACCTCCATTGCAGACATTGTAATACTTAAAACCATTGCAAGAATAGCAAATAGGATTATTGCTGTATTGAAGTAAGGTATGTATGCAAAGATCTTATACATTGCAATTCCAAATGCAAACATACATAATACTGAAAATCCTTGCAATATTGCAGAACCGTTAGGTCTTGCTTTGGAATAAACAGCGGATTTTATAGTGTGGAATGGAGGCAATCCTGCTGAATATAGCCATCCAAACAATATCAATGCAAAACCGATTACCAAACTTGGAGAATATGGGTTTACGAAGTTATTGCTTATTGCATAAATTATATCATTGATGTTTACTGAACCGATTGTACCAAGGATAAATCCAATACCTAATAATAACATTGGTCCTCCGATAGCACCTAAAATCATATATTTCATAGCGATTTCATAATTATCTTCAGTGCTTGATGCTACAATGATACCCACTTGAGTGAGCGCGGTTATTTCAAAGAATACATACATATTGAATATATCATTTGAAAGCATCAATGCAGTTACAGATGCTAAACCCATAAAGATTAGGTACAAATAAGGTCCAGAAACTTTTTTTTTCTCTGCGAAGTATGTAAGCACTGCCAAAAATGCTACAATGCCCATCAAGAATATGAAAATCCTTTCAATATTTTCAAAAATATAAACAATACCAGTATTATAACTAGCTGCAAGTGTACCTACGAGATTTGATGGAAGTAAACTTGCAATAAGTGCTGGATCGTGCCCTCCGAAGTATTGAACACCAACAGCAGCAAAAATTGCAATCAAAGGAATTGCAATAGCTACAACAAGGGATATTGCCTTTACGGTTTTGTCATTACCACCAAATATGTTAACAATCAAAGCAGCTAATATTGGAACGACAACCATTAATGGAATTAGATAATTCATTTTTCATCCCCCATCATTTCAGATACACTTAAGGTTCCATGCTTTCTATATAGAACCATAGCTAAAGCCAACATCACTGCTAAAGTACTTGCACCAATTACAATACTTGTAAGAACTAATGCTTGAGGTAAAGGATATGCTGAATTAGCTGCAAACCAATCTGCAGACATACCTAGCATGAAGATTGGCACTACTCCACCTGCCTTATAGCCTAAGCAAATCAGGAATAGGTTTGCCCCTTCCTCAATAAAAGCAATCCCGATAATTTTCTTTATTAGATTATCGATGAATACTGCTGCAAAAAGTCCGATAATTATAAAGGCACCAGAAGCGAATAGAGAAGCCATTTGAAAATCCATTATGCCTCCCTCCTTCTAGTTTTCAAAACAGCCAATGCGATAAATACTGGGACAATAGCTCCTTCCACAATAGCTTGTGTCAATGCTACATCTGGAGCAAGGAGCAATTGGAAGAGAATCGCTACACAGAAGCCAGAAATACCGGTTAAAATAGCTGCCTTAAGTAAGTCATTTTGTAAAAGTGCGATAATAGCGCTTACAACTGCAACAATAATTACTACAACCTCAATCATTGCCATCATCCTCACTTTCTTCATCTAATTCTTCACTTGAATCATCACTCAAATCCAAATTTTCTTCAAGAATTACTTCATCAATCAATTCAATTTCCTCTTCATTTTCTTCATTATCAGAAGCTTCTTCAAGACTTGGATTGAGTACAGGATTATTAAGAGTATCTTCTCCATGGAAATAAGCATTAGCCAATGCATGAGCCAATAATGGAGCTAAGAATAAATAAATAAGAGCAAATAAAGGTTGACCTATTGCAATAAATGCAATTATGCCTGCAATATCAACAATCCCTAAAATATGAATTCTAGCATAGACTACATTATCCAAGTTTCCATCAATCCTTAAAACACCTACGGTAGCAATAATTATCAAAAGTACAGAAATGATAAGCAAGATTGATTGGATGAGATTAATTATACCGGCATCAATTCCAAACATCATCCGACCCTCCTAATAACTGCTGCATAAGCTATTGTTCCAACAATACCCAATAAGAGTAAAGCTAAAGCAATATCTTTGAAAAATCCGATATTATGAATAGTACCGACTGTTATAAGAAGCAAAGTAAGTGCTAAAGTAAATGAAGAAGTACCTATAAGTCCCATGGATGTAGATTTATATGTAATAATCCTCAAAGTTGCAAATGAAAATACAATCAATGCAATTATTAAAAAACACTCAGAAATCAATAAAATATTCATTATCATCACATTCTATGATTAATAATCTAAATCAGATTTATAAACATTACAAATAAGATACAAAATTAATTAAATTATAAAATCGCTTATTTTCCTAAATTAACGCAAAAGGAACTTATTCCAGCATTCCCTTTATGTAAGGTTCAAATGGAATAATGTCTTTAACATCCCTTGGAGCAATAACTGCAACTTTAATTACTTGATTTTCACTATCCAAGTCTACAGATAAGGTTCCTGGAGTCAAAGTAATACTGTTAGCCAAAATTGTTTGGGATATTGGTCTTTTCAATTCAGTATCAATATCAATCACAATAGGCTCAAAACCTTTAGATTTGAAGATTCTTAAAGACATGTCTATTGTGGATTTGATAATTTCTAAAATAAGAACCACTGAATAAGCAATCACATAATAAATTCTACTTAAAAACATTAAAATAACCCCATAATGTTTTAGTTTTATATATTTACAATAAGTCAAGAATTTATACGAAATCAGCAAGTATTTTTTCTAAAAAAAAATTAGCAGACCATAACAAATCATGATAAATTATCATAAATATTTATGATACTCTTATGACAAAATCCTCTCGATAAAATTTGTAAAAAGAACACCATGTAAATTATATATAATTACAAAAAATATCATTTTTATAATATAGTTATAAACACTATTATTTATCATGATTATTTATTATAAATCTTTTTATATTTTTCATGGAAAATTCATCAAAAATTCCATAATATAAATTTTAGTAATACAAAATAGATTAAAAATAATAAAAATTAGTGAAAAGAACTTAAAAAATCAATGAAAAACAGGAGTTTGTTTGGGAACAATAAAACGAACATCAGACTTAAGATTAGGAATAAAGCGATTCCAAATTTCTTATGATATTCCCTATCTGAAAATGGGCTGAATGCCTTCACTCCTGATGGGGTGAATGAATCCAAAATTATATGACTGCACAAACCTAAAAAGACTGAAAATACAAGCAATGTAAGATTGATTTTTAAAGGAGAAATGAAACCCATATTAATGGAAATGAGCAATAAAGCAATAGCTATCAAAAATACTGGATATAACCTTTTATTGAGAAACAATAATCCCAATGAAATGATAACCATCAAGAGTATCATAAGATTGAATGGGTTGGTGAAATCCAAATCATAGGAGGATAATCCAATTCCAAAGAACAGAAATAATGAGACAAAAATAGTTAGGATAAGTACTCCTAAAATAGAATGAGTAAATCCCCTATGGCTAGAAAGCAAGAATATGCCTCCTAAAAAAATAATCACCAAACCTAAGTAATATGGTAATCCCATAAAATATAGGAACACTGCCATCACAGCTCCAAGAGCAATCATGGTAAGTACATGATTTCTTTTGAACTCGTGGTCAAAGTCTGGAATATCTGCTGAGATTACCGCTAATGCAATAGCCAAAGGATTATAAAACATTAATAGAGAAAGAACAAATGCAAATATCGTATGGCAGAGGAAATACTAACACATCCTATTTAGATTAACACACTTATTATAAACACTCCAAACAAGCATGTTCAAATAAATATCTGATTTTAAGTAGATATAAATTAAATGAGAGCATTTGAGAAGTAATAATTAGTTATAGTTTAATATTTAAAAAAGAGGTCAAATTATTGAAGAGAATAGATTACTTAAGAGAATAGATTATTGAAGACTTAAATTTAATCAAGAATAATATTTTTTTAATCAATAAGCAGAATTATTCATTTATCAATTACACCAAAATACTCTAAAAATGCAATCATCTGCAAATAGGATCTTTCGCATATCTTTTCATTTGCATATCCAATAGCTGACAAGACTTCACAAGTTACAGAAGGAATTTGTGACAAGTTTGCCTCATCCTCCAAAGCACCCTTAAATGGAATTCCTGCTACAGGATAGATTATCATTTCAGAACCTACCTTTTTAGAAATATAATCTGCAATGAAAAAGCTTGCATCACATGGCTTTTGAGTGCAGAATACCCCTTCCTTACCAGGGTTTGAATTAGGTGCAGATGAATGGAAATCACCAATAGCTGAAACATTCAATTCCTTTGCCTTCTTTAAGATAATGTTTGTAATTGAATTAGGAAAATGAGTGGATCTGTTTAAGTCAGTTCCATCAAAGTATCTTGAATTATCCATTGTGCTTTTTGGGGAAGCAAATGGAATAATGTAAAGAGTTCCATTCAAGTCCAAATCAAAGATATTGTCAATTAATTTTAAAGCGGCTATTTGAGGTGCCAATTCATTTCCATGAACTCCTGCAACAAGCATCAGATGAGGAGAGGCATCCCCTATCCTAATCATAGGAGTTCCCTTTATGGATTGATTTAAAATGAATTTAGAATTATCAGATAATTCAATGTTGTTGAAAATATTTCTGTTTGCAGAGATAAAGCCTCCGCTTTCTTTAGAAATAATTTCCAATTCCAGATTATTCTTATTTAAATCATCCATCAAATCACCATTTAAAAAATAGAATTTAAAGTTTTTAACTTAGAAAAAACTTGTACTAAAAGCTATAAAAAGTTTACAGTAATTAATTTATTCTTTATTTTATTTAAACTTAAAATTATATATTATAAAAAACATAAATTAAAATGTTATATTAATTAAAAGATTTTTAACTAAAATTCTTATAAAGAATTAACAATTATTAAATAATATTAAGTGATAATATGGAAAAAGTTGTTCTTGCATTTAGTGGAGGATTAGACACTACTGTATGTGTTAAATTATTGGAAGAGGAATACAATTACGAAGTAATTACTGCATGTGTTGATGTTGGTCAACCACCAGAAGACTTAGAGAAATCTCAAAATTCTGCAGATAGAATCAATAGTGGAAAACATTACATCATTGATGCTAAAGATGAATTTGCAAATGAATACATTGCAAGAGGAATTAAAGCAAATGCAGAATATGAAGGTTACCCATTAAGCACTGCACTTGCAAGACCTTTAATTGCAATGAAAATCATTGAAATTGCAGAAAAGGAAGGGGCAACTGCAATTGCACATGGATGTACTGGTAAAGGAAATGACCAATTCAGATTCGAGGCAATCATCAGATCAATGTCTGACTTTAAAATCATTGCTCCAATTAGAGAAAAAAACTTAACAAGAACTGAAGAAGTTGCTTATGTAAAGGAACATGGTCTTGATTTGGCATATGACAAAATTTACAGTATCGATGAAAACCTTTGGGGAAGAGCTATTGAAGGGGATGTACTTGAAGACCCTGTAAATGAACCTCCAGAAGACATTTATGAATGGACTAAATCTGTAGCAGATGCAAAAGACACTCCTACTAAAGTAACTATTGAATTTGAAGAAGGTGTTCCAATAGCTATTGATGGAGAAATGATGGGACTTGTAGACTTAATAACCAAAGCAAATGAAATTGCTGGTGAAAACGGTGTAGGAAGAGTTGACATCATTGAAAACAGAATGATCGGTCTTAAAAGCAGAGAAATTTATGAAGTTCCAGGTGCTAAATTATTGATTGCTGCTCATAGAGCATTAGAACCATTAGTTTTAACTGTAGGTGAATTAAGATTTGCAGAATATATGAGCACATTATATGCTGACCTTGTATATGAAGCATTATGGCAAGAGCCTTTAAGAGAAGACATCAATCAAGCTATAGACCATATGCAAAGAAGAGTTAGCGGAAAAGTTGTTATGAAACTATTCAAAGGTTCAATGCAAGTAATTAGCAGAGAATCACCTTTCAGTTTACACAACATTGAACAGATTACCTTTGAAGACAAGGAAACTGACCAAAGAGAAGTTGAAGGTATGATTAAGTACCACGGTATTCAAGCTACTAACTATCAAAAATTAAATAGATAATTAATTTTTTCTATTTTTATTTCTTTTGAATTATTTTTTTATTATTCTTTTATTCTTTTTTATTATTTTTTTAAAACTTAACAAATTAAAGCAATGATTTTTATCTATAAACAAAAATAAACCATTTATTCAGATAATTAAAATAAATTTAATAAATTAGCAAAATAATGTATAATCTATAAAATTTTCAATTAATATTAAACAATTGAAATTCAACAAATATACAAAAACTTTATAAATATGGAAAAATATATAATAATCCGAGAATAATATGCATTCAATTACATATCACCCCCTTTACATATGTTTTTTTTTAAAAATTAAACCTTTGCATATTATTCTCACCTTTTTTAAACCTATTTTTCGTTATTTTTAAAATTTAAATAAAATAAGTTGTTTTTAAAAGAAAAGAGATACTTTATATTGTTTAAGTATTTGAATAAAAAATATCTTAAATATTGATTACTTTTCTAAACTAAAATCAAGTGAGTTTCCAACCAATTCAATATTTTCCAAGGTGTTTTCAGTTTTATAGACAAGAATTTCCACACTTCATTGTATGCATTATTCAAAGTTTGTGAGAATTCTGAATCATTTTCCCAATTAGGCCTGAAACTGTTTCCATTCGGATGTTCGATTAGGAAAAATACAATTGAACGGATCCCCTCTTTTTTAAGTGAAATAAGCTCTTCCAAATGTTTTCTGCCCCTTTCAGTAGGAGCATCTGGAAACTGTGCAATTCCATCCTTGATTAAAGTGACTGATTTTACTTCAGCATATGTTTCATCGATTGGATCCTTATTACTGTCTAAATTAGCCAAATAAATGTCAATTCTTGAATTGCCTATTGTCTTTTCAGACTCTACAATATCATATCCAGATAGTTCCTTAACTTTTTTATTCAAAATGGCATCAATGACAATCTTGCTGGCTTCTTGTGAATACATGGCAACAAGTGCACCATTGTTCTCGATTAGATAGAGAGAATACTTTGTTTTCCTATTTGGATTGTCACTTGGCTTAAGGTAAACAATTGTGCCATCAATCAATAGCTCTTTGCATCTCCCTGTATTAGGCAAATGGGCTTTTACTATTTCACCATCTATTTCCACTTCTGCAATGAATCTATTGGCTCTGTTTCTAAAAATAGCTTTTACTAAATCAGTCAATTAAATCACTCCCAAAAAAAAAAAAATTAATGAAAAAATTAATCATATTAAATCATTTATTCCATTAGACCACTCATAACTGCACCTAAATACTGAGTCAAATCCTGTGCTCCGAATCCATATCCTTGAGCTTCATAAGCCAAATCTCCAGCTTTTCCATTAAGATAGGGGGCAATCAATGCTGCATCAAAACTGTTTAATCCTTGGGACAATAAGCTAAGGCAAATTCCTGCCAATGCATCTCCTGTTCCACCAACAGTCATACCAGGATTGCCTGTTCTATTAATCTTCAATCTATTTCCATTAAATATGAAATCATATTTTCCTTTCAAAATAACAGAACCGTTAATGCTTTTAGCAATCTTATGAATGGCATCAATCTTATCGTTGACTTTTCTAAAGTCCAAATTCTCCTTATCGTCCAATTTAGCAAATTTCTCCAAGTTATCCGAATCCTCTTTTGGAACATTTTTAAAGAATGACTTGAATTCAGATAAATGAGGTGTTACTATCAAATCCTCTTTTTTGGAAACAAGACTTAAATCAACAAGTTTTAATGCATCTGCATCCAATACCAATGGCTTATCGATTTTCATTGCAAGTACATTGAATAACTTGCCTGTCTCTTCCATTTGACTTGAACCTGGTCCTAATAATACTGCATCAACCTTGGATGCAAGTTCCAAAATATCATCCAAATCTTCAAGTGACAAGTAATCTCCTTTTGCTTCTTGGACAATAAAGTCTTCAGAAAATGACTTGATAGGTAAAACAGCATTCTTTGGAGTGTAAATGTATGTTAAGTCAACTCCTGTTGCAATAGCTGCCTTAGCTGAAATTGCAGGTGCACCATAATAATCCTTGCTTCCTCCAACAATCAAGACTTTACCGTTATTTCCTTTATGAGAATCATTTTTTCTATTCTTTAATCTTAATAAATCTCCACCTTCAACAAATAATTCTGCTTCAATTGGAATTCCAATATCACAGGTGATTACTCCACCTGTCTTTTCCTCACCTGCTAATTTGACACCAGTCTTGATTTTATGAAAACTAACGGTATAATCCGCTTCAACAGCAATGTCTGATATATCTCCAGTTAATGGATCCAAACCTGAAGGAGCATCCACTGCCACTTTCAAACCATTAATCTCATTTATCAATTCTACAGTTTTTCTAACCTTTGTTCTAAGTTTTCCTTTGATTCCAGTTCCAAGAAGGCAATCAAGAACAATATACTCACTATTTTTGTCCAAATCTATCCTATCTAAATAAGATGAATCCTTAATGAAATCAACAGACAAACGTGAGACTCTTGGTTCCATATTCCTCAAAATCTCAAGGTTTACCAATGCATCATCAGACTTGATTTCATCTAATGTATTCAAGCAGTAAACTTCAACTTCAAAACCTCTATTCAACAAATGTCTTGCAGCTACAAAGCCATCTCCACCGTTTCCACCAGAACCAGTGAATATCAATATTTTTACAGGTCTTGAAAACTTAAAAGTTGAAAGGGTTGCTACCTCATCTGATAATGATTTTCCAGCATTCTCCATCAAGCACAAGCGAGAAAGCCCTAAATACTCACAATTATAATCTGTTGTCATCATATCTATTGGATCCATTATTACACCTTCGAATTAATTATTGAAATGACAATTTTTAAAAATATGAATTCTTAAAAATGAATAAAAATTAATAGTAAACATTATATTATATAATCATACTAATAATTAAATATAAGGACAACAAAAAGAGAAAATATATTGAAAATTTTATAAAAAATTAAAATTATCAAAAAAATACGAGAATTTTACACAAAATGAGGAATAAAATGAAATATTGAATTATATAAAAAAAGACAAAACAGGAATTTTTGCCGTCCTCGTAATTGTTATTATCATATTATATGGGATTTTAGGATCCATTTTTATCATGAATCTGAACATATTCGATTCAATATATTACACTATAATAACCATTGCTACAGTAGGATATGGAGATATTATACCTATAACTCCATTGCAAAAGATTTTTAGTGTGACACTGGCCCTATCTGGAGTAGGGCTCTTGGCCTATATTGTTACATTCATCATTAGTTCAGTTACAGAAAACCTACATGACATTAGGAGTGGAAGAATTATGGAAAGAAAATTAGCTGAAATGGAAAATCATTATATCTTATGCGGTTTTGGAAGAGTAGGTGCCGCAGTTTACGAAGAATTAATAAAAAGAAACCAAAAAGTAATTATCATCGAAAAAGAGGAAGAAAAATTAGATGACATTGAAGATAATGGCAATGTAATTGCACTTCATGCAAATGCAACAGAGGACAAAACCCTTAAAAAGATCAATATTGACAAATCTTTAGGAATGATTATAACAACTGGAAGTGATGTTGATAACTTATTCATTGTCCTTACAACAAGGGAATTGTATAATGATGCATGGATTGTTTCAAGGGCAAGCAAAAAGGAAAACGTTAACAGATTAAAGCATGCAGGTGCAAATAAGGTAATTTCCCCTGAAGCAAGTGGTGGAACTGACATCTACTTCGCAGCTGTAGAACCTAATTTAGTCCATATCACCGAAAAACATGGTGTGGATTACATTGGAAAGGAAATGGAAATTCTTAGAAAATACAATTGCCATCTTGAGAATATAGAATATCATTTCCATGGAATCAAAACTCCAGTTTCAAGAACAATTGGAGTTATGGATGAAAGTGAAGAGGACAGTTTCATTGAAAAAATCAATAGCAATGAAAATGTTAGAGA
>CAJOMK010000066.1 GCA_905235495.1 uncultured Methanobrevibacter sp. | reverse complement strand
TATTTAGTATAATTTTATATTTTGTATGTATATGTACATTTAGTAATACTTTTATTTTCAAATTTTGTAAAAAAAATCAATTATTCGGAACACTCATAATATGGTAGTTAAAATTGCTATTATTAAAAGTGGTAATATTGGTACTTCACCAGTAATTGACCTTTTGTTAGACGAAAGAGCAGACAGACCAAATATCGATGTAAGAACATTTGGGTCTGGAGCTAAAATGAACCCTGAACAAGTTGAAGATGTTGTTCCTAAAATAGACGTTTTCAAACCTGATTTCGCAATTTTCATTAGCCCAAACCCAGGAGCTCCTGGACCTACTAAAGCAAGAGAAATTTTATCCTCAAAGGACATTCCTGCCATCATTGTTGGTGACGCACCAGGTAAAGGTAAGAAAGATGAAATGGACGAACAAGGTTTAGGTTACATTATAGTTATGTCTGACCCTATGATCGGTGCAAAAAGAGAATGGTTAGACCCAACTGAAATGGCTATCTTTAATGCTGATATCTTAAAAGTACTCGCTGAAACTGGTGCATTAAGATTAGTTCAAAAAACCATTGACGGCATAATTACTGCTGCAGATGCAGGTGAAGCAATCGAGTTACCAAAACTCATAATCACTGCGGAAAAAGCTGCAGAAGCTGGAGGATTTGCTAACCCATACGCAAAAGCAAAAGCTATTGCTGCATACGAAATGGCAGGTGCGGTGGCGAACCTAGATATGAAAGGTTGCTTCATGACCAAAGGTTACGAAAACTTCATCCCATTAGTTGCTGCTGCTCACGAAATGGCCACATGCGCTGCTAAATTAGCACAAGAAGCAAGAGAAATCGAAAAATCAAACGA
This sequence comes from uncultured Methanobrevibacter sp., assembly GCA_905235495.1. Classification (GTDB taxonomy): domain Archaea; phylum Methanobacteriota; class Methanobacteria; order Methanobacteriales; family Methanobacteriaceae; genus Methanobrevibacter. The sequence continues at coordinate 7,062 of CAJOMK010000066.1, read as the reverse complement.
TACAGTTTTAAGAACCCCTCACATGAAAGAAGGAACCCCAGGTTGTAAAACAGAATTAATCTCAAAACCTGAATAGTTTATTCTTTCCCTTTTTATAAAAAGGAGGCAAATAATGAAAATTTATGACGATATTATTGATTTGTATGGTCCGGATGGAAAGATAATTGAAGAATCCGTTCCTTTAGATTCAATAAGTCCACTGAAAAATTCTGCGATACAAGAGATGATTTATGATATCAAACGTTCCACTGCTGTTAACCTGGCAGGAGTTGAGAAAGGTTTAAAAACAGCAGCAATGGGTGGAAAAGCCACTTATATCCCTGGACGTGAATTAGATATTCCAATCGTTGAAAATGCAGAAGTTATTGCTGAAAAAATTAGAAGAATATTGAGAGTAAATGAAGATGATGACACTGTTGTTAACCTTATTAATGGCGGCCAACAACTGTTAGTTCAGCTTCCATTTGAAAGGTTAAATGTAGCTGCCGATTATAGCGTTTCAACAATGCAAACCGGTGCTGCGGTAATTCAGGCTATAATCGATAGTTTTGATATCAACATGTTCGATGCATCAACAATCAAAACTGCTGTAATGGGTGCTTATCCTAGAACCGTTGATCTTTCAGGAGCAAATATCAGTGCTCTTTTAGGTCCTCCAGTACTTTTAGAAGGTTTAGGTTATGGTTTAAGAAACGTTATGGCAAACCATGTTGTAGCAATCACAAACAAACAGACTTTAAACGCTGCCGCATTATCTTCCATTATGGAACAGACAGCAATGATTGAAACCGGTGATGCAACAGGAGCATTTGAAAGAATGCATTTATTAACCTTAGCATATCAAGGTTTAAATGCTAATAATCTCGCATTTGATGTTGTTAAAGAAAATGCTAATGGAACTGTCGGTACAGTAATCCAAACATTGGTTGGAAGAGCGATTGAAGATAATGTAATTCGCGTTGCCAAAAAAATGCCTTCAGGATACAACATGTATGAACCTGTTGACTGGGCTTTGTGGAATGCATATGCTGCTGCAGGTTTACTTGCTGCCGTAATTGTTAATGTAGGGGCCGCAAGAGCCGCTCAAGGAGTCGCATCTACAGTATTATATTATAATGATATGCTGGAATATGAAACAGGTCTTCCTGGCGTAGATTATGGTAGAACTGAAGGCGTTGGTGTAGGATTTAGTTTCTTCTCACATTCAATTTACGGCGGCGGGGGTCCAGGTACTTTCCACGGAAACCACGTAGTAACAAGACATGCTAAAGGAACTGCGATTCCTTGTGCATCTGCTGCAATGTGTTTGGATGCAGGTACTCAAATGTTTTCGGTAGAGAGAACATCCTCACTGATTGGAACAGTGTATGGTACTATTGATAATCTTAGAAATCCAATTCCTAATGTAGCTAAGGTTGCAGGTGAAATCAAGGATAAACTCTAAAGGTGTTTTCATGGATGAATCAGAAAAAATTAATGTTATTGACATTAAAATCATACCGAACAGATATTTAAAACCGGATACTACTGAAAAGATTTTAAATGATTTATATGATTTAAATGGACAACAAAGAGTCCTGATTCATGGCCCATCAATTCCATTGAAAGTGTTTTATGGTCCTGGAAAAGGTAATTTTGTAAATCATACAGATAGAAAAGAGATTAATGTAAAGGGAAATCCAGTCGAATTAAGAGTAATGGTTGGTGAAATCGTTGTTACTGTAGACATGTCCAAATTCAATGAATTCATGGATGGTCTGGAAGGTGTTTTAGATGAGCATATGCCGTGTGATTATTCTTTGCTTGTTGGAATCTTTACAAGAACAAAATCAACAATTTCTGATTATTTAAAATATGGAAACAATTTTGAAAATGTCATTGATGACAGATACATTGGTTTAGTTGATTCACGTGCAAAAACTTCAGAAACTGTTAAAGTTATTAAATAAGATTATGTTGGTGAATTATGGAATATAAAGCACAATACTGCCCTGGTGAAACAAAAATTGCTGAAAATAGAAGAAAGCATATGAATCCAGAGCATGAATTTAAAAAATTGAGAGAAATCTCTGATGAGGGTTTAGTGAAAATATTAGGTCACAGAAACCCCGGTGAAAGTTATAAAACCGTTCATCCACCATTAGCAGAAATGGAAGATGATGGTGATATAATCAAACATATCGTAGAACCTACTCCTGGTGCAAAAGAAGGAGTAAGAGTCAGATATATTCAATTTGCAGATTCAATGTACAATGCTCCCGCACAGCCATACGATAGGGCAAGAACCTACCTATGGAGATATAGGGGAGTGGATACCGGTACATTATCTGGAAGACAAGTTATTGAAATAAGAGAACAAGATTTGGAAAAAATTGCAAAAGAACTGGTTGAAACTGATATGTTCGACCCTGCAAGATGTGGAATGAGAGGAGCAACAGTACATGGACATTCATTAAGACTTGATGAAAACGGTTTGATGTTTGACGGTCTTCAAAGATACATTTTCAACGAAGAAGACGGCCATGTCTACTATGTCAAGGACCAGGTTGGACGTCCTTTGGATGAAGCTATCGATGTGGGAATTCCTCTAGATGAAGAATTATTGAAAGAAATCACCACAATCTATCGAGAGGACAATATCGGCATGAGACAAGATAAGGAAGCTATTGAAGTGGTAGAAAATATCCATACCGCCCGTACCGAAGGAGGATATGGTATGCACGTATTTTCTGAAGACTTGAAAAAGAAATTGGGTGAATAAAATGGGTTTAGAGAATAAAAAGTTTTTAAGCGCATTGAATGAAAAATTCAAAGGTGAAGATCAAGAAAGTGACCACACCAGTTTTTATTGCTTTAACGGTTGGAAGCAATCAGCAAGAAAAAGAGAATTCAACGATGCAGCTGAAAAACTAGCAAAAGAAAGAAACATTCCATTTTACAATCCGGACATTGGTGTGCCTTTGGGCCAAAGGCAATTGATGGCATATAAGATATCAGGAACCGATGATTATGTTGAAGGAGATGATTTACACTTCTGTAACAATGCAGCCATCCAGCAATTGGTTGATGATATCAAAAGAACCATCATTGTAGGAATGGATACTGCCCATTCAGTATTGCAGGAAAGATTGGGTGTGGAAGTAACTCCAGAAACAATCAATGAATATATGGAAAACATTAACCATGCACTCCCAGGAGGAGCAGTAGTTCAAGAACACATGGTTGAAGTGCATCCCGGTCTTGCAGAAGATTGTTATGCTAAAATTTTCACAGGAAATGATGATTTGGCAGACGAACTTGATAAGAGAATGTTGATTGACATCAACAAGGAGTTTCCTGAAGAACAAGCTGAAATGCTTAAAAGTTATGTTGGAAATAAAACATATCAGGTAAGTAAAGTACCTACACTTGTTGTAAGGGCATGCGATGGCGGTACTGTATCCAGATGGTCTGCTATGCAAATCGGTATGAGTTTCATTAATGCATATAAATTATGTGCAGGCGAAGCCGCTATTGCCGACTTTTCCTATGCTGCAAAACACGCAGATGTTATTGGTATGGCATCATTCCTGCCGGCCAGACGTGCAAGAGGTCCTAACGAACCTGGTGGCGTAGCATTCGGTACATTAGCAGATATCGTACAAACATCCAGAGTGTCTGAAGACCCTGTTGAAATTACACTCGAAGTAATTGCAGCTGCTGCCGTATTATATGACCAAGTATGGTTAGGTTCATATATGTCCGGAGGTGTAGGATTTACCCAATATGCCAGCGCAACATATACTGATGATATCTTGGACGACTTTGCATACTATGGTTTAGACTATGTCGAAAAGAATTACGGTTTATGTAATGCTGAGTTAAGTATGGATACTGTAAGAGATATTGCAACTGAAGTTACACTTTATGGATTGGAACAATATGAAATACCCACTCTTTTGGAAACTCACTTTGGTGGTTCTCAAAGGGCATCAGTCGTATCTGCGGCTGCAGGCTGTTCTGCAGCATTTGCTACTGGAAACTCTAATGCTGGCGTAAATGGTTGGTATTTAAGTATGATTTTGCATAAGGAAGCCCATTCAAGACTGGGTTTCTATGGTTATGACTTGCAAGATCAAGCTGGAGCATCCAATTCTTTATCCATTAGAAGTGATGAAGGTTTAATTCATGAATTACGCGGACCGAATTATCCGAACTACGCAATGAATGTAGGTCACCAACCAGAATATGCAGGAATTGCTCAAGCCCCTCATGCAGCAAGAGGGGATGCCTTCTGTACAAATCCATTGATTAAAATTGCATTTGCAGATAGTCACAATACATTTGACTTTAGACATCCTAGAAAGGAAATTGCTAAAGGAGCATTGAGAGAATTCATGCCTTCTGGTGAAAGAGATATAATTATCCCTACAAGATAATTTTATATCTCTTTTTTTATTTTTTAAAAATACCTTATTAATATATTTCTAAATTATTTTAAAATGACACGTTTTCTAATATAGGTCAAATAAAAAATTAAAAAAGCAAAAATTAATTATAACAATATTTAGAAACATAGAAAAATGAAATAATTAATGAATGGTTTCCCAATAATTATTCAAAGGATTTATACGACCTATACAGTCAATATACAAAAAAGTATATAAAATATAATGCTCTTTAACGAAAAATGTAAAATTAATTCCATGAAAAAGACCCTATTTTTAAAAATATCTGAATATTGAGCTTAAAATACCACTAAATAATTTATACTTAGTTAATGAATTAAAAAATTAATATTAAAGATTAATAAGTTAAATAACCAAAAAATAATATGAATTTTATTTTGCCCGTATACTATACAAAATATAATGTACTTTTCTCTCTCAAATACTATTATGTTACCCTCCAGTATATAAATTTTCAACTTTTTTGATTTCACCCACGCCCACAAAAATTTTATTACTTATTTTATATAAAAAATATAATAAATAATATAATAAAAAATATAAGTGAAATATCAATTTGGAAATGATTATTATGGGAATTACTTCTTTCATAAAAACTAGACTATTGAATAATAGAGTCGAACAGTATAATACTAAGCGCAGCTATTGGGGTGAAGAAGAAAGGTAACCTAGAACTGATGGAATTAATACTGGTCTTGATCTGCCAGATGCACTTCCACCAGTAATTAATAAAACAATAACTAATGCACGTTATGCTGTTAAACTTGACGGTTATACTTCAGGTATTTTGAAAAATAGAATTGATAAAGCTAATGTTAATATTGTTCTTGTTGATAAGGAAAATAAGTTATCTCAGGAGCAGAAATTGACTTTGATTTTATGGGCCAGGAAAATTGACATCAGCCAAGTAGCTAAAAATATTTTGCAAGGTGGAATGGTTGATGGAGAAGGACTTATTAAACATGTACAACGTTGGAATAAATCTATTGGCAAATACATTAAACCTATTTTTTTAGAAATTGGCGCACATGGCTATGGCCTTAAAAAAGAATTCAATGATGATAATGAAGTGCAGCTATTTCTTCATGAAATGCCGAAAGATATTGTTAATGGATCTCCTGAAGAGTTTGATAACTATGTTAGTGTTGAGGAAGGAACATTAACTGTAAAGTATGAACCTGAAGAGGTTATTAACTTCATGTATAATGAAATCTACTGTGAAGCACAATCTATTATTTTGAATTGTCTTGATGATATATATCACAAATGTAATCTTGAAAGAAATCAAGTGGAGAGAATTAATAAGGATAATATCATTGAAGTAAAACCTTCTTTAGATTCTAACGGTCAACCTATTGTAACGGAACTTTCAGCTACTGCAAAAGAAAATTTATATGCAGATTACGGAACTACTGCAGACAGTAATGTAGCTATTGTTCCTCCAGGAATTGAATCTAAAATCTTAGGTGGTAACAATTACCAGTCAGACTATACCCGACAGACTGAAATCTTCAGGAATAATATCTTAAGAACTTTCGTTACTCCTCAGTCACAGGCAGGTAATGAAAAATCCAACCAAAATGTCGCAGAATACATTAACGACTCGGCCATTACAGGTTTTATTGTTAATGTAGCTAATGACCAGAAATGGGTGTTAAAGTACTGCAATGAAATATTAAATAGACAATTGGAATTAATGGGCATTAGTGAAACTTTAGATATTTATTTCAGGATGTATTAAGATATATTATGGAACTTTCAGCTGAAGGGGATGAAATCTATAAAAATTATCTCAGTAACTTTGAAGAAGAGCAACCTGTGGGTGAGAGAATTGTCACTGAAAATGGAGTTGAAATATAATAAAGATTTATATAAAATAAATAATAAAATATATAATAATTAATATAATAAAATGTGATAAATTATGAGGCATGAACTTTTTGAAGTTGGATCATATGACTATTCGGACCTGGATGAAAGATTAACTAAACCTGTTGAATGGACTGAAGATGATCTAAAACTAATAGCTGAAAACTATCGTGGAGGAATTCCATTAACTTCAGAACATGACAATATCTATGTGGGAATCGGAAATAATATTGAATATGATGAAGGTAAGCTATTCCTTGAAATTCCCGATGAGCTGGATATGGAAGGAAAAGGGCTGTCTCCAAAAGTTGATGTCTTATTAAAAGATAATGGAGATTCATTTGGAATTGATACTATGAGTTTAATAGACGTAGGAGTTACTAAACATCCAAGAAAAATTAGAAGACATTGCTGGAGAAACTGGACAAACTGGAAATCCAAATCCCGAACCACCAGCACCACAACCTCAACCTCAGCCACCTGCAAAAGATACTAATGTAGCCACTAGTTTACTTTTAGAAAAATTGCAAGGTAAAGACGCTGAGATAGGAAAGCTTCAAGATGAAATTAATAATCTAAAAGAAGAATCTAAAAAATACGATGAGATTAAAAAAGCTATTGAAGAAAATAAAGAATTCATTGATTCTAAAGATGATATCTTAAAAGAATTATCCGAGCTTAGAAAAGCTGAAAATGAAAGGAAAATAAAAGAGTACGAGGCTAAATATAACTTTAACTATAATGA
>CAJOMK010000065.1 GCA_905235495.1 uncultured Methanobrevibacter sp. | reverse complement strand
CTTAATATTGTCTGCTTTCATTCTTTCGATTACGTTTTTGATTTTTTCTTCCATTAAATCATTCTCCATTTATTTGGAATATATAATTAATAAGTTTTAAATTATCAGTTTTTGGAAATATAGTTACATTTAATAATATATTAATTTTTTTTAATATATTATTTTATCTATTTTATGCTTTTTAAACATTATTAACAGTTTATTTTTTTTTAATATTTTTCATTTAAATATCAAATTTTTTATTAAAATTTTAAAAATAGTCTATTATTATAAAAATTGAACAAAACTATATTTTAATATAATTTTTTTATAGAATTTTGATAAAAATAGTTGAAAATAATTTAAAGAAATTAAGAAATAAATAAATTTAGAAATAAAAAAATTTTAAAATGAAAAAAAAACGATAATAAAAAAAGAAAAAATTAGAAAATTAGAAAAAATAATAAAAAAGAGTAGTTTCAGAATTTGTTATAATTCTAAAACTTTAAAAGATTCTAAGTTCAATAAGTCAAAATTAAGTATTTTGACTTCTCCAATTCCAGTTACCAATTTATAAGCTTCAAATGATTCCAAGCATCCGACTGTATTTGGAACTGGTCCTATTACTGGAGGCACTCCTTTAGTTAATTTTAAAATTTCCTTTTTGGTTTCCTCTCCTAATTCCTTTCCAAGTGATGGAAGTGAGAATAATTCCTCATAGGATGGGGTATCTTTAGTAAATACACTTACTTGTCCTTGTGTTCCATGAATTGCTCCATGAACGAATGGGATATTATTTTCTCTAGCATATCTGCTTACAATGACTCTTGTATATAAATTGTCTAAAGCATCTATGATTATGTCCCTATCTCCAAATACCTTATCTATGTTGTCTGCAGTCAATTCTTCATTAAATGCATTTACTTTTGTATAAGGGTTAGTAATTCTGACTCTTTCCTTTGTTGCAACTACTTTATCCACACCTACTGTTTCTAAACTGGATATTGCTTGTCTGTTTAAGTTTGAGAGATCATATGCATCATTGTCTATTATTGTCAAGTCTCCAAGTCCCATACGTGCAAGCATAAGGATGGTTCCTCCACCTATACCTCCACAGCCAATTACTCCTATTTTAGCATCTTGGAATCTTGTCTGTTGGCTTTTGGTTACAATGCTCATTTGACGAGTTGCAATATCCCAGTATCCAAATCCTTTATATCGTTCTGGCATATTTCCACCTTTTTAGTTCATATTGACATTTGTTTGTCCTAATTAATATTCTTATTTAAATGTTTATTTTTTTGTTTATTTTTGAATCCCTATTTCTATATTATTTTTCTTAATATATAACAATTGTTATTTTTTTACATTTGATTAGATTTTTATTAATTTTTTAAACATAATCCTCTTCTTTGCCAAAGAACTCTTCCACTTTCTTCATATCTTCTGAAATATGAATCATTTGAGGGCAGTGATATAAGCAGTCATCACAATGCAGGCATCTGTCTGCTCTTGTTCTTGGGTCAAGTGCAAAATAATGGAATGCACTTGCTGATGGGTTGTTTAGCATTTTTCCAACATTATATTCTCTAAAACAGCTTGCAACATCTACCTTATGAGGGCATGGCATACAGTATCCGCAGCCTGTACAATCGTTTCCTTTTCTTTGCTTATATTCCCAAGCCACTTCCTTGATCAATTCCAAATCATGTTCACTTATTGAATTAACTTCAGTCCTTGAGGCGATTTCAATGTTTTGCTTTATTTGATCGATGCTGTTCATTCCACTAAGGACAACATCCACTTCTTCCATGTTCCAAAGGTATTGGAAAGCCCATTCTACAGGTGTTCTCTTTTCTTCAGCCATATCCCATAGTTCCATAATATCTTGAGGAACATTCTGCACCAATGTTCCACCTCTAAGAGGCTCCATTATCATTGTTCCAAGGCCATGAGAAGATAGGTATTCCACTCCTTCCCTTCCAGACTGATATCTTTCATCAAGATAATTCAATTGGGTGAGTCCGAATTCGAACTTATCATAGTCGTCCACTATATCAACTATCCAATCCATCTCAGTATGGGCTGAAAATCCCATATGCTTGACTCTGCCGGAACTTAAAATCTCATCCATCCATTCAAAGACATCAAGTTCCCTAAACATTTTCCAATAGTCTTCATTAAGATGATGCAACATATAGAAATCAACAGAATCAGTTTGCAAATCTTTTAATTGACTTTCAAAAATAGTCTCCATGTCTTCATATTTTTTTATTTTCCAGCTTGGCAATTTGGCTGATAGGAATATATCATCCCTGTATGAATATTCATTGAGGAAATTCCCTACATATTCTTCACATTTTCCTTTATCAACCAAATTTGGAGCATGATAATTATAAGCGGTATCCACTATATTTATGCCATTTTCAATTCCATAACTTAATATTTTATCAGTTTCTTCTTTGTTGATGTCTTCATCTCTTTCAAAATTGGGCAATCTCATTGATCCAAGTCCTAAAATAGAAACTTTTTCTCCAGTTTTTCCTAAAGTTTTATATTTCATTGTGTTACCTATTAAGTTTTATATTTCTGTTTAATAATATTCTAATAACTTGATGTTTTAATATTATATTTCTTTGTTAATATTATTTTTTAATAGTTTTTAATAGGTTTTTAAGAAATTATTATAAAAATAGTTAGTTTAAATTAAGAAAAGAGAAAAAGTTTATAAATTCTTTTTAATTCTTTAAATTTGATAAAAAAGTTTATAAAGTTGTCTATCAGTTAAAATAGTTAAAAATAGTAATGATGTTATGATTCCTAGGATTGGATGCCGGGGGCGGGATTCGAACCCGCGATCTCACGGTATCCCAGGAAAAAAGTCAGAGCACGCTTAGTTACCCTATGAGCCGTGCGCTCTAACCAGCTGAGCCACCCCGGCATCAGACAATAATAAAAGTTATGTTTTTTATTCTTTATATATTTTTTGTTTGTTAGCAAATATTATATATAAAAGGCACAATTATATATTTATAATGAAAGCAATAAATTTATTGATATAATTGTTTCAGAATAATATTTCAGAATAATTATTTCAAATAATTATTCACAAAAGTATTATTATAGATTTTATTTATTAACTTTTCATGTGATATTTATGAGTAACGTAAAAGACTGATGAAGGGATTAGAAAAATCAAATGGGTTCAAAAACACATGCCTGTTCTTGAACATATCAAAAAACAATTTGAAGAAGAAAAACCTTTTGAGGGAATTATCATTGGATCATGTTTACACTTAGAACCTAAAACTGTCAATTTAGGTTTGACTTTACAAGCAGGTGGTGCTGAAGTAGCTATGACCGGTTGTAATCCTCTTTCAACCCATGATGATGCAGCAGCTGGTGCAGCTGCTCTTGGATTGAACATCTACGGTTGGAGAGAACAAACTGATGAAGAATACTACGAAGCTATTGACGATGTATTGTCCCACAAGCCTGATGTCATCATTGATGACGGTGCAGATATGATTATGTACCTCCATGAAAAACGTCCTGAACTCTTGGCAAACATCAAAGGTGCTTGTGAAGAAACAACAACTGGTGTTCACAGATTGGAAGCTATGAATGCTGATGGTGCACTTAAATTCCCAGTTATTGCTGTAAATGATGCTTATACCAAATACTTATTTGACAACCGTTACGGAACCGGCCAATCCTCTTTGGATGCAATCATGGGAACTACCAATATGTTGATTGCAGGTAAGAATGTTGTTGTCTGTGGTTACGGATGGTGTGGTCGTGGAGTTGCATCAAGAGCAGCTGGTCTCGGTGCAAATGTCATCGTAACTGAAGTTGACCCAATTAGAGCACTTGAAGCAAGAATGGATGGTTACAGAGTTATGAAAATCAGAGAAGCTGTAAAAATCGCTGACCTTGTTGTAACTGTCACCGGTAATATTGACATTATCCACGGAGATGACTTCAAATACATGAAAGATGGATGTATGTTATCTAACTCTGGACATTTCAATGTGGAAATCAACAGACAAGACCTTGAAGCTCAATCTACTAGTGTAGAGGAAGTAAGAGAAAGTATTGAAATGTTTACTATGAAAGACGGCAGAAAAATCTACTTGCTTGCAGATGGAAGACTTGTAAACCTTGCAGCAGCTCGTGGTCAAGGGCATCCTGCTGAGATTATGGATATGAGTTTTGTAGTTCAAGCCTTATCTGCAAAATACATTGTTGAAAATGACTTGACTTTAGGTGTTGAAAAGGCTCCTGATTCAATTGATGATGATGTGGCAAGATTAAAACTTAAGGCTATGGGCATTGAAATTGACGATTTATCTGAACGTCAAAAAGATTACTTATCTGATTGGAGAGAAGGAACCTAATTCTCTTTAATCTTTTTCATCTAATTATTGTACTTTGATTTTATTGAATTTATTTTCTTTTGATTTAATTTAATTATTATATCTTAATTTTCATTCCAATTTTTTTATTATTGAATTAAATAGTTTTATTTTTTTATTTAATTGATTTTTATTTTTTAAATTTAATTATGAATTGATATCATGTCTTATTTTCGCTATATTGATAATGGGGAAGGTCCTACAAAACTGTTCATTGGAGGAGTTCATGGAGATGAAGGCAAGCATGTTCTTCCTTTAATCAAGCTTCTAAGTAGGGAGGATTTTTCTAAAGGGCAAATTTATATTTATAATTTTGACAGGACTCCATATGTTTCCACAATTCATAAGGAATTCTACCAGTCAGAACAAGGAAAGAAAATATTGGATCTGATTAATTATTATAAGCCTGATTTTTATACAGAGCTTCATTCCTATAACATCAGGCATTTCAAGAAATTGACAAGTATGGATAGACTTGACAGTCAAGGGATTCCTCCATTGATAGATTGCGGCCAGTATGTATTGTGCAGTTCAGTCTCTCCACTCATAAGGCGCAATCATTTCACTAAAGCGGACATTTGCCAAACTTTAGAGTTTCCAACTTTCAGAGGGGATGACCTAAAGCTTAGTGATGAGGAATTATATGAGAAATATGAGTTCAGTTATGATGCCTCTGTTGAAGAATACATGTACTTTTTAAGATTGATTACCCTAAGCAGAAATAGGGATGACTTTGAAAAAAGAGTTTTAAAGGATTATAAGAAACAGGCCGATCTTGCCTTTAAATATGTAAAAATAATTTATGGATTGAACTTTCCTAGATATTAAAAATAGTAAAAATAGTTAAATTAGTTAAATTAGTAAAATTAGTGAAAACTTGTTTTAAAAGATTAACTAAAAAAATAAAAAATATGATTGGTTTAGAACCAATCCTCTAAGCTTTTTTGTGTTGAACTTAATTTTTTCAGTTTATCTGTAACATTCAAAACTCTGCTTTCAGAGAATCCATGCTCTTCACACATGAATTCAATGAGCTTATCTTTTTTTGCACTTTTGAATTTGATTTCATAATCTGTATTGACTTCATGCTTTAGGAAAATGTCCCTAAGTTCATCAGGTTCCACTTCCACATCGGTAATTCCTTTCTGAACCAAAACGTCTTCTAAGCTATTGTTTCTGATTAGTTTAAGTCCGGTTTTTGCACCTACTCCATGAATTCCTTCATTGAAGTCGGTTCCAACCATTAATGCCACATCAATCAATTGCTCTCTTGACAATTCCAATTCCTCTAAAACTTTTTCAAGTTCCAAATATTCCAGATTGGATAATCCTCCACTTAATGTAAGGTTTCTAATAATACGGGGAGCACCAAAGAGCAAACAATCATAGTCTTGTGAAGCAACTGCCCAAGCATTTCCCTGTTCTACCATATATGTTCCTTGAGCTTCACCTTCTCCAATGGCTTGCACATATGGAATTCCCATATAGTCGAGGAGTTCTTTAGATGATTCAAGGATATAAGGAGACATTCTGGAAGTTCTTATAGCAAATTTTCTTGCTTCTTCAATGTTTCCAGCAGCTTTAGCTTCCCTCCATTTTTCCATTGCCTCTTCCTTAATTGCTCTTCTTTGTTCAAGGGTCTTTGCCTTGTGTTCGTGACTTTCTCCATCAAAGACATACACTGGCTTGATTCCCTTATCAACTATGGATGCGGTTCTATAAAGGATTCCGCTTAAATGAGAGGTGACATTTCCATTCTGATTCATTAAAGGACTTCCGTCCCTTTGACGAATACCTGATAAAAATTGATAAATTGTATTGTATGCATCAATTGCAATAGTTCTACCTTCTAAATCTTTCAGACTAATTTCCTCTGGAGAAACTATGTCTTTGAATTTTACTCCCATATTATCCACCTTGTATTTTTTAAATCAATCTTTTTTCATTGCATGTTTTTTAATATTAAGCTTATTTGTATATTTCTTTTATGAAAAAGAGCATTTGAGAACTATTTTTCATGTTTGGTAAACTATACATTAATTTTTCCTTTAAAAATCTAAATCATAAGATTTAAATTTCAGTAAAATAATTCACTGGGAAGAATTCCTTAATCCACATTAAGATTTCACCATTCATTATGATGGTGTAATCTCTTGTCAAGAAGTCTTCTTCAGTATTGTAAAGCTCTTTAAGTTTGTCGCTTGGCTTTTCTATTTGAATAATGTTTATCTCCCTTCTGGTTTCAGCATTATATTTTTTCAGGATTCTTCCGATTGGAATATCTGCCCTAACCAAATCATCTTTCATTTCTTTAGTCAATCTTTTCAATGGAATATAGGAAACTGCATAGATTAAAGGTTGCTCATCCTTATGCATTACAATTTCTCTATAGTTTACTTCATCCCCTACATCAACATTTACAAGGCTTGCACTTTCTTCAGTTGCTTCCTTAAAATGTTGTTCTAAAGTTTTTAAAGCAATTTTTCCATAAAGCACATCTAAAATTGCTGTTATTGACCCATCAGTGGTCATCAGAATTTTCTGTGTGTTTGAGAAGTTTTTTACGTAGTTCTCTTCGACTTGATTGATTTTTTCAATCAATCTTACATTGATGTCATTGTCACTAAGTTTTGACATAATTTAAATCTCCGTGTTGTTTATTAGTGTTTAAATTTTAATAAATCCCTAATTTAAAAAATTTAAAGCCTTTGGTTTAATTTAAAAAAATTTAATGAAGTTAAAAAATTATAAACTTATAAATCATCAGGGTTTTCAATGAATCCTGAAATTGCAGATGCTGCTACCACTCCTGCATTAGCCAAGTAGACTGAGGAATTTGGATCTCCCATCCTTCCCTTGAAGTTTCTGTTTGTAGAGGAAATGCTTGTTTCACCTTCAGACAATACTCCCATATGTCCACCTAAGCATGGTCCGCAACCTGGATTGGAAACAATTGCTCCAGCATCAAGGAATGTTTTTATGTATCCTAAATCCATTGCATTTTGATAGATTTCCTTAGATGCTGGAATGATGATCAATCTTACATCTTCATGAACCTGTTTTCCTTCAAGTACAGCTGCTGCTTGTGCAAGGTCGGATAGTCTTCCATTTGTACAGGAACCAATGAATCCTTGGTCAATGTGGGTTCCAGCTACCTGTGATAAAGGCTTAACATTGTCCACATCGTTTGGACAAGCTATTTGGGCTTCCATATCATTTACATCAAATAGGAATTCCTTTTCATATGCTGCATCCTTGTCTGATTCAAAGATATTCAATTGGTCTTTGGTTTTTCCGGTTCTTTCGCAGACATATTTGATGGTTGCTTCATTAGGTTTCATTATTCCGTTTTTAGCACCCATCTCTATTGCCATGTTTGTCGTGGTCATTCTGCTTTCAACATCCAAATTGTCTATTGTCTCACCACAGAACTCTGCAGTCTTATATGTTGCACCAGCTATTCCAATTTCTCCAATGATGTTTAAAATCAAATCTTTTGAAGTAATTCCGGGGCTTAGATTTCCTTCAACCTCTATTTTGAAAGCTTCCGGAACCATAAACCATGTTTTACCTGTAGCATAGACCATAGCCAAGTCTGTAGCACCCATTCCAGTGGAAAATGCACCGAATGCACCATATGTGCAAGTATGTGAATCTGCTCCTACTATAACCTTTCCAGGCTCGACATGTCCTTTTTCAGGAAGCACTTGATGACAGATTCCCTCACCATGAATGTAATGATTTTTAATTCCCTGGGTTTTAATGAAGTTTCTAGCTACCTTTTGAAACTCTGCGGATCCTATGGTGTTTGCAGGTATGTTATGATCGAAAACAATGACTATCTTTTCATTGTCCCAGACCTTATCGCTTATTTTTTCAAAGGTTTTGATTGCAGATGGAGAAGTTCCATCATGTGACATAGCCAAATCAACATCAATTTCGATTATTTCTCCAGGTGTAACTTCATGTCCTGCCTTCACAGATAATATTTTTTCTGAAATATTCAAATTTAATCTCCTGAAATTTAATCAATATCTTTAATTTAATTGTATATCTATTTTTATAATTTAATTCATTAGATTTATAAATTTATTTATAAAAATTTCATTTTCTTTAAATTTTAAAAAATTAGTTTAAAAAATTAGTTTAATCAAGATGGTTAAAGATAGCGTAATTAATATGTCATGAATAAAATTTAAAATAAAAAAAGAATATGTTGATTATTTTATAAATCAACATAATTAGAATCAATGCTTCTTACAATGTCTTTGAATACATCATCGTCGATGTATTTTCCTTCTTCTCTACTTTCTTTGACTTTCTTTACGATTTGGCAAAGTTGGTCATTGGTTACTTTAAAACCACATTCATCAAGTTTTGCTTTGACAGCTCTGCAACCTGAATGTTTTCCTAAAACCAATTGTCTTCTTTGACCTACAAGTTCAGGTAAATATGGTTCATAGGTAAGAGGCTCTTCGATAACTGCATCCACATGGATTCCAGATTCATGTCTGAATACATTTTTACCGACAATAGGCTTATTGTATGGAATTTCCAAACCAGTTTTTGATGATATCAATTCAGATAATTCTTGAATGTATTTGGTCTTGAATCCTAAGTCCTTACCATACAATAATTTCAATGACATTATAAGCTCTTCAAGGGAAGCGTTTCCTGCTCTTTCTCCAATACCATTAACGGTAGTTGAAACAGCGCTTCCTCCAGCTAATAATCCATAAATGGAATTGATTACAGCTAAACCAAAGTCGTTGTGACAGTGCATAGCTATTTCCACATTAGTTACCTTTTTAAGTTCTTTGATTAGGAAGGTAATTCCTTGTGGAGTGATAGCTCCAACGGTATCTGCAATATGCACTCTGTCTGCACCATAACTTTCTGCTTTGGAATAGACTCTTTTCAAAAAGTCCAAATCGGTTCTTGTAGAGTCTTCTGCTGAAAATGCTACAAACAAGCCATGATCTTTAGCGTATTCAATAGATTTCATACAAATGTTTAAAGCTTCATGTCTTTTGATATGCATCTTATGTTCCAAATGAATATCAGAAGTTCCCATAAATGTGATGATTCCATCAACATCACAGTCAAGAGCTCTGTCAATGTCTCCTTTTTTGGTTCTTGTCAAACAAATGATTTCAGCATCCAATCCTTCATTGGCTATTGTTTTAACTGCGTTTGTTTCTCTGTCTGAGACGATTGGGAATCCTGCTTCAATTTGATGAATTCTTAATTGATCAAGCTTTCTAGCTATTTCTAATTTGTCTTCTGGTGAAAAACAGACTCCAGGAGTTTGTTCTCCATCTCTTAAAGTTGTATCATAAATAGTAATATTTTTTGGGAATTTAAATTCCTCTTCCTTGTTGAAAGGACTTGTATAATACTGCATGTTCTCCTCAACTCTTTGTCTTATGTTTAAAAAGCATAGTTTTTTATAGTTTTTAGTTTGCTTTTCTTTAGTTTAAGTTTAATAGTGTAGTAATTTTAAGTTTTGTATTTCTTTTTTATAAACTTTTTTATATTTTTCTAATTCTATCGGATTTAAATCAATGATATTTGTTATTAATTTAAATAGCTATTTGTCTAACTCTTCCAATAATTCCAAATAAGAAGTTCTTTCAAAGCCATCGGTAATTCCTAATCTTTCAAATAATTCAAATATACTTTTCTGTGCCTTGCTATAGTCTGAACCATCATCTAAACTGATTTCTATTTCCATATATGGATTCAAGCCATGGATATTGTCTAGGCTTATTTCATAGTTTTCAAATTGGTAATATTCTCTGTCTTTAATGACAGTTCTCACTTCTTTCAATCCTAAAAATTCAAATATTTTGCTGCATTTATCCGCATCTTCAATTTCCATTTCCACTTCTTGCCTGGTCTTGCTTTTTTTATCTATCTTTGGACCCTTGTAAGTTATGAATAGCTTGTGTTTTTCATCGGATTTTGTTTCCCTTATTCTTAATGCCTCATCAGT